>JAUSKH010000064.1 GCA_030647095.1 Nanobdellota archaeon
ATTCACCGATTATTTCTAACTGCCCACTTGTTAAATTATTGCAACTAACTTTGCTGTCTATCAATTGTTTTGCTTCATTAAGCTCTTCTTGACTAACAGCATTAATTAATCCTATACTCGAAAATAAAGTTACAACTAAAAAGGTTATGCCAAATACTAATAAATTCTTGTTTACTTTTTTCATTTTCTTTTTTCCATTACAATACCATAATGATATGGTTTTAACTCATATTTTTTTGGGCTATCAAATCCAGCAGATTCTGCCCACTTAATACATTGTTCAGGTTTTGGTCTAATTTCCATTGGTGGTCCTCTTGGGGTTGTGGAATCGTAATTCCAATGAATAATTCCTAATCTTCCACCTACTTGTAGGATTCTGTAAGCTTCTCTCAACAATTTTTCTGGTTTATCTACATGAAGAATATTAAATAACATAACATAATCCACACTTTCGTCTTTTAGCCCTGAACCATCTGATACAAAATAACGAAGTATAGTTTCTACATTGCTTAATCTATTTTCTCTTACCTTTCTTTCTGTTTCTTTAACCATCTCTGGCTCTATATCAATAGCATAAACTTTTCCACTAACCATTCTTGCTGCAGGTATGGTAAAAGTTCCATAACCGCAACCAAAATCTACTATATCTCTAACTTCTTTATTTAAACCCATTATTTTTAGTATATGGTTTGGGCTAAAGAAATCATTCCAAGTTTCTTCTTCAGGCATACCACTCTCTTTAACTTTCATTTTTCTCTCCTTTGAACAAATAGAGACTTTCTATCCGTTTCTAACCTCTCAGATAAAACATCTCTAATAATATCAAATGCTTTAATGATTTTAGTATTTGAAAGTTTGTAATAAATATTTTTTCCGTTTCTATTTGATAGGACTATCCCTTTAGACTTCATGATAGATAGGTGCTGAGAAATGTTAGCCTGAGTTAGTTTGGTTTTTTCTATGATTTCTGTTACGGACATCTCTTTATCTCTTAAAAGATTTAAAATCTCCAATCTAATTGGATTTGAGAATACTTTACACATTTCTGCGTGGATTTTATATAGTTCCTTCATAGGAATATATTAGAATATTCTAATATTTAAATCTTTTGCTTCAGTTTTTAACGACGCTTCTTTATATGCTCTTTCCAAAAATGAAAGCTACATACCAAACTACATAATCAGCTCCCTCTTACTTTATAGCTCACTCTAAAAGCAGTTATTTTATATCCACAACCAATATAAAAATCGTAAGAATTATCAATGGTAGTGTGGAATGATATAAATTCAAAAGATAAAATCCTAAAAAGGTTGCTTCGTATCCAAAGATAGCCATGGCTATTGCGGAAATGACGAAGACTATTAATCCCAATAATTGCGTATAGATAAGTATTTTGTTGAAAGAATAAATTTTCTTATTTTCCTTTCTGGTATTTATTTTTAAAAAGAAATAATTAATAAAAAACATTGCTAATATTGCTACGCACCAGACGAATGGGGCAGGGACTCTAGAGCTTGAAACAGGATTCAGACCCACCATTGCTTCTAAACCGTTTACTCCCATGTCAAGAGTTGTTAAATCTGCAAGCCAAAGTCCGATAAGAAACAAAAGCCCAAATATGGGAGCGAAAGGATTAATTTTAATGTCCTTTATGTTCTTCTTCTTTTTAATTATATAATATATTGTTGATACTAGTATTGTCAGAATTATTAAAAATAATAGGTAAGTGAATATGCTGCTTGAAGTTATGTTTATGTTCATTTTATTGCCTTTTTATATGCCCAGTAAAGAATAAGAGTGAGTATAACTGCAAAGATAAAAGTTAATGCAGACATACCAAAAAATGTTTTTTGAACCCAACCAAGGGAAAGAACTGCAAATGATAAAAAATAAATAATTATTAAAATTATAGATTCAATAAAAAGTTTTTTATCCTTCTTCTTCATTTTATAATTGATAATGCGTGCCCATATTTTATCTAAATTTGGAGCCCTCTTTAAAGTCATAGGGCTAGTAAGATTTAGAGATTATTAAAGGTTTGGCAGATTGAATTGGATACCCTTATTATTTATATAAATTTTAGAGAAGTATCAGAAAATATAATTATTTTTTACTCATTTATTTCTGTTTTTCTTCTTAAAGCAATAAGACTTATAGATAATTCTGTAAGATATATGATATTTAGTCCAGAATTCTCTAATAAGACAATTCCGATTTCATGTCATACAAGTCACGGAATTGTCTATAATTTTGATGTTATATTATTTTAATCAACACAGCAGATAGTCCACGAAAGACTTATATAGACAAAATGTTTATTGTTTAATATAATTTTACATGAGAATGAAAAAGGGGATAGGTTCAAATGCGTATACAATAATTACTTTATTTTCATTAGTATTTATTATTATGTTCTTCTTTATTAAAATTGTTTCGGCTAACAGCTACACGAATGATATTTATTTTACAGTGCCTGATTCAGTTTATACAACAAACGAGAGAATAGAACTAAAAGGATATGTTTATCAAAATAATACTAATGGTTCTACATCTTCTACCTATGGAGCATTGGCAAATGCTACAGTTAATTTTTCTATAATGTACAGCAATAGAACTTTAGTAAATAATTATACATTTACTACGGACTCGAACGGCGCATTTTATTCGAGAAGCAACTTCTATCCCGGAGCTATAAATATAAGTGCTCCTGCCAGTAATGGAAGTTATATTTTAAGGGCAGAATATGTAGATCCAAATTTCAATATCTCGTTTTCTGAATTTGGGATATCTGTAGTTAATCAGAGTATAGACATTATAAAAATAAAATCTGAAAAAGCCTCGTACAATCCTTCTGAAGCAGTAACTGTTGAAATTGAGGCAATAAAACTTATAGGTGACAGGGAGATTTATGTTGCAAATATTTCTATTAATGGAAGCATGATGAATTCGAGCAAATCGTCCATTCAAACATTCAATTGTATAACGGGAGCAAATGGAAAATGCACAGCAAGCTTAACGGCACCATCAATATATGGAAATTACATTCTAGAAGTTGGAAATTTCAAAACATTTAGTTCGTTTTCTGTTGTGCCTTTCTCTTACATTATTTATATGAAAGATGACCTAAACAGCCTAAAAAGTGTTTTCGTATTGGACGAGAAGGCAAAGATTGAAGTAAAAATAAATAATGCTTCAACTTCTGATAGCTATTCATTTTCAGGATATGTGATGGATGCTGCTGGAAATTCTGTCAAGACTATAGATTCTACCACATTGAGCAGCAGCAATTCTTTCACCAATAGTTTCTCATTTACTATGGACGCTGTAACCTTTAATTACGGTTCATATTCTGCTTTTCTTACAATAACTAAATCAGGTGATGGAAGTATAATTTCTAGTGTATCTTTTAAAGTTCAAGATTGGACTTTGTCCACTGATAAAAAATCTTCTGGTTCAGGATTTGAATATGAGTATAGCACATTTCCAAATAAAACGCTTAGATTTGAAGCTTTGCCGACTTATAGGACAAATGGTTCTGTTATAAAGAATATAAGTTCTTCTTCTTTTACAGTAAACTTAAAAGATAGCTTAAGCAATACCGTTACATCTGCAAATGCTTCGTGGAATGCCAGTTGCGGAAAGTCTGGGTGTTATGAATATTCGTTAGCCTCTCCAATTAACACAGGAGAATACACTCTTTCCACAACTCTTTCTTATTCTGGAGACAGCCAGACAGATACTAGAGTAATAAACATTATATCAGGAGTTATGTCTGCTCAATCAACTGACAAGGATGGAAATCTCAAAGAGCTGTTTGGAACAAATGAATATGCTTATCTTTCGCTTTCAGCTTACAATTCAACCAGTACAATTTTTAATTTAAGCGATGCAGAGATATTTCTTGTTAGCTATATGAATGGCTCTGAATTTTCATACACTCAATTGAATAATTTCAGTTCAGTCAACTATTCAAACGATGCATATGAATGGGCGTGGAACTCGACTTTGCAAAGGATAAAACTTGATGTTCCAAAAGCAGGAGGAGTTTATAATATCCTCATATTTGGCAATAATAGAACATTTGGTACAGAAACGAAATTTATAGTTAACCCCTATGACTCCTGCATTTCAGCAAAGAACACTCCTGGAAGCGTTACATCTGGGTATTATTATGTCTGGCAATTTAAGACTTCCGACACAATTTATTTTGAAATAAAACTGACTCAAGCAAATAATCCACTTGGGAAGGCAAGCGCGGTTAATGGAACAAATAGCAGCAGTTATGGTATGGGCTCTGCTTGCTCGGTTGATACAACAACAAAACAAGTTGTCAGCAATGCGACTATTTCTATTGGAGAAGTTAAGAACCTTGAGTCTGGCGCATTGCAAACTATAAATCTCTCTGGATCAAGTTGTCAGGTGAGTGATATATCTGGAGGATATACATGTACAGTGAAACCTAATTCCAAATGGGATGGGGGAGTGAATATAATTAAATTAAATGTGCAAGGACAGGATGGCTCTTCCAGTGTATTATATAGTAACTTTGAGACAAGAGCATTTTATTTATATGGATATAGCAGTAATTGGCAGAACAGTCCAGATAGTAATATTAATCTTAACCTACAACTATATGAGGCAGGAAGTAATTGGTGGGGAAGTAGTTCTGGCGGAGTAAGCGGGACTGTTTCGGTAAAAAAGGTAGAGTATCAAGGAAGAGATGGAGAATGGGTATGGCCCCCTGTTAATTCTGGATATAATCTAACGAATGTAAGTGCGGTGAGCATAACATCTGGAACTGGAAGTATAAGCTTGCCTGCTTCTTTGGCTTCAGGCGGAAATTGGAAAACAGGATATTATAGAGTAGTATTGCAGGCAACAAAAACCTCAACAGGTGAAACTGATTATGGATATGCGTGGTTTGCAGTAAAATTATGGGATATTTATGGTTCTCCTGTTGAGTGCACTTCTGGTGGATGTAATTACAAATCTTACTTTAGTTCAAAGGAAAATATTACTTTATATATCAAAATCTCAAAGGCAAGTGGATACAATTATAATTACGCTGGAGGGGAAAATATTTATGGAAATGTCACAGTTGGAATAAAGAAGATAGAAGAATGCAAAACATATCCGTGCAAGGAGCTTAATTCCTCTCAATATGCTGCAAATACAATAAATGTAAATGCATCAAGTCCTTGGTACTGGAGTTCCAATAGCGTTAATCAAAGCAAATATATAATACAAATAAATAAAACTTCTGGAAGTTGGAATACCGGATGGTATAATGTTATACTCAATGTAAATGGGACCGATACTGGGTATGCTGGGTTTAGTGCTATTGCATTTTATGTTGAAGTGCAGCCTACAAATTCATTAGGGAGCGAATATGTTTATAGTATAAAGGGTTCTCAACCAATGTACTTTAATGTTACCACAACAAAGAGTTATAAATGGAATTCTTATGGGGGCGCAAGATATAATCTTTCAGACTATATTAACACTACAATTGATAGTGCTGTTTTAAGAACGTGGGATTCGCAAACTTATAAATCTAAAGAATTAATTTACCCTAGTGACTTTAACATATCTTCAAATGTTACTGGAAACAGCTTGATAAACATAACCTATAATAGAGGTAGTTGGCCAATAGGGTATTATTGGGGAGAACTTACTTTGAAAAATTCAGATAATGAAACTTCAACTGGATGGCTTTGGTTTAATGTTCAACCGTTTAGAGTCAGTATTTCTTCAAATAGTTATAGCATTGACAGTGATCAATGTATAAATTCTACTTTAACTATTTATGGAGCGGATTGGAGTTCAACTACTCCTTTAGTAGGAAACTATTCTATAACTGGAGTTTATGAAGATATCTGGGGTGGATCATCAAGCACGAGAGTAACATATACAAATTATACTTCTGGGAGCTTTAATGCAACTAAGAATGTAACTTTCTGTCCTAATAGCGGTACATGGAGTTCGGGAAATTGGGGAGGTTATCACTCATTGAACGTCATTGTAAATGATAATTCTGATAACAGCACACAGACAGGATGGCTTTCATTTAGGACAGTTCCATTTCAAATAACATGGAATCCTAGCAGCCTTGGAACCAAAAGAACAAATGTAAATATTAATACTATTGTTAACCTCACTAAATCAAGCGGAGCAGCTACTTCTGGAAATCTTTCCAATGTTTATCAATGGAGATATGATAATTATCAAAGTACTAAAGAAGAGTATAGATTTGTTGTAAACAGTTCAGGAAATAATTGTGATTCTGCGATCTCTAGGCAATGCACAATCAATGGAACCGCAAATATAACTATATATGCTCCTTCTGGAGGATGGAAGATAGGATATAACTATCTACAATCTCAATGGAACAAACAGGATGATGCAACAGCAAGTATAGAAGACTGGAGTGGAGTTTATTTCGAGGGTAGGGAAGCGTATAATGGATACTTTTCAAATGTTGATTCAAGTGGATACTGGAAGTATAATTTTGCTCCTAATGAAAACATAACAATAAAACTTACTGTTCAAGATGATTCTTATGGTGGTGTTTCAACAACTATTTCAAGTGTTTCTTATTCACTTTCACAAAATTGCGGGTCAGAATCGTGCAGGAGTTACACTTCTTCAACATTCTCTCCTACGACAACAAATTCAAATGGAACAGCAATATTGCAAATAGCGGTTCCAAGCACAAACTGGACTAAAGGAGAGTATGCAATAAAGGCTGTTGTGAACGGTGTTAGTATAACAGGAGGAACTGTAAGAGTCAAAGATATGACTCCTCCTATTATGATTTTAAGCGTTCCTCAAAATAATGCTACATATAACACAAGTCTAAGATTTAGTGCAACAACCTCTAAATCCGCTACTTGTAATTTTAACCTTGTAAATTATGATAATTTCTATAACTGGGATTGTTCTGGATGGACTAACGGAACAGCTACTGCTCAAACTTTAGGAGCGTGTAATATTACAAAATACATTTATAACGGCTCTGTATATAGATCGGAATATGTTTCGAATACATATCATTCATATTATGATAACTCTAATAGTTCATATTGTTATACTTCTGGAGGATCGTCTTCGTGTTATGGACAGGACTCTTCTAGAACAGCAACTTATTTATCAACAGGAGGAACCTCTCATACATATACGTTAAACTTGACTGGACTGCCAGCACAATATTATGGTATGCAAGTAGGGTGCTATGATGAAGATTATAATAATGTTAATGCACTTGCTGCATTTAAGGTAAACAATTCACTATGATAAAAAAGATTACATTATTTGTTTGTGCAATTTTATTAGCTTTGGCTGTGAATATTAATTTTGCAAGTGCTGTAGCAAGCTTTCAAGTTAGTAGTTTCTCGTGCTCGCCAACGGAAGTTAGTATAAATTCTGCATTCTCTTGTACAGCAACTATTCAAAATACAGGAGATGCTTCTGGAACTCTGAACACTGCTACATTATATACGGATGCAAGCGACTGGCTTGAAAGCTCGAATTATCCGCAATCATATGGGCAGTCTGTAAATGCAGGAAATAGTATAAGCGTGACATTTTCTGGATTGAGAAGCACAAAATCAGGGAATAATGGATTTGCAAGAATAATGCTAGATTCTGTAACAGACACTTATGTTGCAGATAATAATAAAAAAGTAAATGTAATTGATGTTGCTGTGACTGTAAGCAACTCTGCTTCAAGCGCAGCCATGGGGGGAACTGTTACAAGTACTGCAGAAGTCACTGCTGGAGGAGATATAGATGTATCACTTTCTTTCACAAGTAATTCTGGAGGGTGCTCAATCGGAAGCCAAATAAATCCAAAGATAATATCAGGAATGAATGATGGAAGTAAACAATCACAAACGTTTACAATAACGCAAGGAACATCAGGTAATTGTCAATACACAATATCTGCCAGTGCAACTGGTTCTGGAGGAGTTGCGACAAAAACAGACTCTACACCAAGCACAATCACTTGCACAAATTGCCCAACCGGAGGTTCGAGTTCTTCATCTTCTGGTGGAGGCGGTGGAGGGTCAGGTGGCGGAGGGGGAGTAACAAAGACGTATACTGTAGGTGCTCTTACTACTAGCCAGATAATAGAACTTTTGGATGGAGAAGAAGCAAGTTTTGTGATTTATGGAGAGAACCATAAATTAACCTTAAAGAGCCACACTAATACTTCGGCTGTTATTATAATAGAAAGTGAGAAACAGACATTTACTCTAAAGCCTAATGATGAAATAAGTGCAGACTTAAATGGTGATAAGGCATCTGACATTTTAGTAAAACTAAAAGAAATAAATCCTACAACAAAAAAAGTGACTATAATAATCTCGCCTTTATCTCAAGGAAGTGCAGGAGCTGGGTCTAGTGAACCTGCAAAATCTGGAACTGGAGGGACAGATAAACTAGGAGAATTATTGTTTGGCGGAAAAGCGAAGAATATTATTTATATAATAATTGCTTTAGTTGTTATTGCTGTCATATCGGGAGTGGTATATTTTATGGAAAGAAAACATAGAAAAATAAGACTGGGTGAAAAATGATAGAAAAAAAAGAAAAAATTGCGCTTGTAACTTTTGTATCATCTATATTCTTAATTATGATTCTATTGTTAGTTATGGGACTCAGCGGACCAATTGGATATGTGGTAAATAATGTTTCTGATGGTAGTTCTATTTCTCCGTCGGCACAAAAGGACTGTATAGATTCTGATGGAAAAGATTATGGAATACAAGGAAATGTTAATTATTGTGAAAATGGAGTGTGCGTAACAAAAACTGATTCATGTTCTGGAAAAAAATTGACAGAATGGTTGTGCGAGAATGATGAAGTAAGAAGCGAGGGGTATGCATGTGAATTTGAGTGTGATTTTGGAGCTTGCATAAGTAAAGTAACTGCATTTAAAAGAGTAGGGCATAGTAGTGGAGGTGGAGGATTAAGTGGAGGAGGAACTTCGAGTTCCGATTCTTCAAGCATTTCTGAAACACAGCAAGTATATGATTTAGAGACATTAGACTCTGAAAAGAGCGCAGAGGTAATTAGTAATGAAGCGATTAAGTTTGAATTGTCAGGTATTCAGTACACAATAGTGCTAGAGAGTTCAAGTCAGACACAAGCAACTTTAGCAATAAACTCTGTGTCAAATCCTATTACAATAAATGTTGGAAAAACCCAAACTATTGATCTTAACAGCGATGGAAACTCTGATATCTCTATAAAAGTAAAATCAATCAATGTAATAAAAAATAACAAAGTTAAGCTTATCCTAACACCTTAAATTTATCTCTGATTCACTCTTGCTGCCTACAAGCTTTCTTAGAAAGAAACCTTCTAGGAGTTCAAAGAACTACAATAGTCTCTGGCTTCTCACTGAAACTATCTTCGATTCACTCTTGCTGCGGGCTTCCTCACTCTGTTGCGGAGCTCCTCGCTGCGGTGAACAGAGATGCGGGGAGTACGCCTTAGTCCGTAGTAGAACATTATATTTTAATATATCAATAAAAAAGTCTAAAAATAAAGAGAGACTTAATCATCGAAACTAGGTTGCAATTTGTAAAAAAGAATTTCTTTCTTCCCATCACTTATTTTTTCCAATTCGTAGTTTTTCATTATTTCATTAAGTCCGCTCTCACAATTTCTAACTATTTTAGAAGCAGGAAATATTCCTGAAATAATGAAAATTGAAGGAGAATTAGCCGCAACAATAGACATGGTTGACCTTAAAATAAATCTTGGACTATCATTGCCCTTGACAAACAATACATGCTTATCTATGCTTTTCAAAACAATTTCAATCTTATTTTTAAAATCATCGATTGAAGTAATATCACCTATCAATATCCCAATGTAACGATTCAAAATACCATTCTCTACAAATTGAGCAATATGTAATCCTGCTGTACCATACTTGGAGAAAATTTTCTCCCTTAAATTATGTTTTTTATTGATGTTTACTTCCAATTTTCTAAGAGTTAGTCCCATTCTGGTTATAAATAGAAGTTCATCATCTTTAATATAAAGACTGTAAAAACTTGACTCTCCAGAATTATACTACTCTTTAACAATTTTTATCGTTTCCTCATCTTGTATAAAAGCAAGCTTTCTATCCTTGAATTTCTTGACTAAATCAGAAATATTTTCTAAAGACAATTCGACGAGCGCCTTTACAAAACCTTTAGAAGCACTTTCTATTGGATCTGGAAGATTATCATCCAAGGACATCTCCAAATTCCTCGATATATTTAGAGATACTCAATTCATTGTTATCTAAAACAATTATACTTCCAGGAAAAATTACCATGTTTTCAACCTTTATAGGAATATCCAAATATCTATCAAGCACTTTCTCACACTCTGAGTTTAGAACATATTCCCCATCTGAATCGTAACCGAGAGCTCTAAGAATTTTAATTTTTGACTCCAACGCCACATTAATTAAAGAAATTAATTCCATATTAACACCATCCTCTTTAGGTATTTAAACTAAGTTATGCTCCTTTATAAATATTGCACCTCAATAAGCTTAATAAAGTCCAAGAGATACGCCTTGTTATAGATAATTCAAATCCTTTTTTTATTTAAACCTACCTTACTATCCTATTTTAATGAAAAGGTCTTATTTTCTAAGCCTTGAATAGTTAATTCTTGGAGCTAGTTTGTTGCTATTTCGTAAGACCATATAACAACTTATACACATACCCTTTGAATAAATCCTTCTTACAGCTCCACGCCTTTCACACTCTTTTATCATAATAGCTTATCCAACATATATATTGTATTATATATAAATGCTATTCAAAAATACTTGTAATTAATGTTTAGTAACTACTAAAATAAATACAAACCTTAAAAGTTTATAAACTAGAATTAGTCACTTAAATCATGAAAGATAATAAAAAAGAAGTTGATGAACGCCCTCATTTTGTGGATGCAACTTATCCAAAGAATGAGCCGTGGTTAACTAACATTTATTTTGGAAGAAGGGATGGATCTAGTTCTCATGCTCACCTTGTTGCCAGTGGAGCAGCAATTATTTATCTAAGAGATATGAACGGCTCAGAGATAATTAAGAATGATTAATTTTATAAGAAATTAAGAAGAAATAATCTATCTTTTACTTATCTTTTTCCTGAGATACTCGTCTTCTGCTTTCTTATAATCTGCTTCTTGCTTTTTCATAAGATGATTAAATGTTTTGATAAATATGATAAAAAGAATAATTGATATAGCTATTAAGATTCCTATTTTTAGAGCAGTAGTCTGAGGATTACAACCTTTATCAATACAATCAGAAACAATCACTGCAAGAGCTACAATTAACCCTGAGATAATTCCAATCAAAATATTCATTCCAAAATCATCTTGTTCCATTCTCAATTCCTCATATAATTTATAATGGATACTATATAATTGTTTTTTAAGTTTCTTGATTAAGCTTTAAGTACTAAGAGATGGATACATCTCTTTTAGTCTACTCATAGTTTTACTTGAAAATCCAGGTATATAGGAACATGAAAAGTCTTTTATATCTTCGCCTTCTTCTGTTCTTAATCCAATAGCCCTATATAACGCAACTAACTCAAAATTGGATGCATATGATACTCTTTTACAATCACTAGGATAAAATAAATGAATGTCAGAGCGAGATAGATAGCCCATGTTTTCAACATAATAACTCTTTATTGCTGGTTGAAAATTCTCCCAGTAATCTGCTATTTCAGATTCATATAGATTTTCATAATAAGTATCGTTACAATAGAAGTTTATTTGAGAAATAGTGTTTTCATTGTAAACAAATAGATTCTTCTTTTTGAATACAGTCTCAAAATCTCTTATTACATTTTGCAACTTATATTTTTCTGGAGACTCACAGTTGAATATAGAGTAAGTTATAGGAAAACTATTCCAAATTAAATCTTTCTTTTCTTCTAGAGAATAGTTTTTAAGGTATGGTGGAATGTTCGTGAGAGCGCAGTCTCCAATTAAGCTTCCATTGGAGTATATGTATCTTAAACATTGAATTATCTCCGAATCTATATTTTTTACATTACACTTATTGGTAAGTTTCATTGGAAACATAATACTATTTATGTATGTGGGGTTGTGATAGAATCCTAAAGAATGGAGTATTTCATGAATCTCTGTATCTGGGAAGACTTCCTTATTTGCCAATGTGCAACGTGAATAAGTCCATAGAGCTGTATTTTCATAATACTGTATAGGCTGGAAATAAATAGTTCCATTTGTTATTTTATTTGTAATATTTTCGTGTAAACCTAATCCCAATGTCCCATCGCTGGAGGCGTTATATTCTGAAAGAAAGGTTCCCATTTCTAGTGGCGTTAACCCTATAACATGAATATCTGCCTCTTCCTGCGGATTTACTTCTCTAAATTTAACTATCCCACCTGTGGAATTCTCTATTAATTTGAAAGCAGTTCTAATATCTTGTTCTTTTGTTTCTCTCCCGACCATTGCTACCTTACCATAATATGTATCAAAATAATAATTTTCAGATGGTATGTCTATACTATAAGTTATTGGTAAATGTGTATAGTGCTGTTCTTTTATATTTGTGAATTGATCATTTATTTCTATTTGACTTGTATTTTCTATTTGGCTGTCAGAGGACTGTTGTGTTTGTAATTGTGAGGAATCGGATTGTGAGTGGAACCAAGACCAAATAAGAATTACTGCAATTAAAATTATTCCAATAATTTTTATTGTTTTGACAGTTGACAATTTGATTACATAAACATCTGATTCTTTCATGATACGTATTAGATATACATAAAATTTGGATACATTTAAGCCTTTTCATAATACTTTCTTAGATTTATTCTTGAAGGTTAACTCTTAGGAGTCGTTTTATCTGCCTAGTTATCTTAATAGAAATATTCTTACGAGTAATACAAGAAGGATTAACCCAATTACTAAACCTATTATCTTTAAAAATTGCAAGAACTCTTTGTTATCTTGTTTTTCGATTGTTTCTTTATGTTTTGCATAATATTCTATTTCCTTCTTTTCTTTATCCTTGTCAGCTTTCTGTTCTGTGTTTGTTTCCATGAATAAAACCCAAATACTAAATATAATAGTCCACCAACCTGAATAATTAAATTTCTTACATATTTTCCAGCCCCAAATTAAAGAGACTACGCCGAATGAAATGATTGTGATTAGATAGAATCCATAAAATACGCTGAAAAATTCACTTAATAATATCCAAAAGGGAAAAGTTACAGGAATTATAAAAGTCCACATATTACTTCCAGCCATTTTACACAAAACAAATCCTTGTACTATTGGAATATAAGCTAACCATAGATGATCTTTATTTACACCTAGCTCTCGTGCCATCTTGACTATTCTATTACAATAATAGATATACAATGCAATAAAGAATGCTAAAAAAACTAAACTAACTAGAATGACAAATATGTCCCAAATAGCCATAAAAAGTTTAGGTTATAACAGAATTTAAGACTTTCGCCTTCTGTCCCATTATACGAAAGAGAGTGTATAATTCTTCTAGTAAGCTATAAAGCAAACTTTCGCTTTTCGGTAACTATTTATATGGAATTATACCTCTTTTTTAATGTCGGAGTTTAAAAGACGAGGTTCATATCTAGAAGCAAGTGTTGCAACATTATTCAAACGAGCTGGTTTTGATATAGAATTAAATTGTAATGTTAAAGGTTATGAAGTTGATGTATATGCAAAGAAATTACCGTACAAATACATTATAGAATGTAAACATTACGAAAATTCTAAGATAAATGTAAGGAATATTATTCATCAATGGCATAGTAAAAATAGTATAATTAAAGCTGATAAAGTTGTTATCGTAATAGCTGGTCAAACACCAACAGAAGAAGACTATAAATTGGCAGAGCGATTAGATATGGTTCTTCTATCAGAAGATAAATTACATAAATTAAGCGAATTACCTAATAATAAGTTATTGTTAAAAATAGGTAAGTTGTTAGATCTATGAGTATTCATAATTTATTCCCACATTCTATTTACCAAATCTTGAGGATTGATATGAGTATAAATCTGAGTAGTGGCTATTTTGCTATGACCTGCTAATCTCTGTACTTCTAAGCTGCTCATTTCATTGCGCGCTTTCTCACTGCGATGAATAAAGATGCGGGGAGTAGGATTCGAACCTACGTAGGCACTAAGCACACAGGATCGCTTATGATCCTGACTTTAATCTTTCTAATGAAAGACCGACATCTTAAGTCCTGCCCGTTTGACCACTCCGGAATCCCCGCTTATTATATGGGAACTTATATGGAAACCTACGGTTTCCCTCATAAGTCACCTTTCCCTTGGGAGTCACCCTTCCCTTAGAAAAGGATTGATTAAAAAGATATATGGGGATTATAAAGGTTGTGACTGCCGATTTTGTCAAGGATTAACTTTAACTTCTGTGTCACATCTTCTCGGGTGAATCTTATTACCTTTGATTCTTTCAGTCTCTCAGAAATCTGACAAGAAATAGTACATTGTTGCGTTAGCGTGTCTTTTCTTAGTTCTGTGTTATATCTACAATACCACAACATGTGAACTACCCCTGCCCTTATGGATGAGGTAGTTCACTTATCATCAAAAAATAAATCTATAAAGTTTGAAATTATTATATTTAGATAAAAATGGGTTAGAAAAGAAATGGAAATGAAACTACTAACAAGAAGAACTGGTATATGTTTATGTATTCTCGGAGTTGCAATGTTTTTACTTAATTATTTTACCTCAACATGGTGGAATATAGATATTGATATTCTTGGTGCGATGATTGCTGTTCTTGGTTTAGTTATTGTAATAGCGACGAGTTCTAAAATTAAAAAGTCAAAAAAATGGTTAACAAGAAAGAATGGAATATGGTTGTGTGTAATTGGAGTAGTAATAGAAATTATAATTGGACTTCTAAATCTTTTAGGGCTTAGTAATAATGGTGGGGGATTTGGAGCAATAGTTTTTGTTTTAGGTATAATTCTTATAGCTGTTAGGTGGAAATACTAATGGGACTTCTTATTGCATAGCAAAACTAAAGAAGGAAATTTTACTAAATATAAATTCTTTGTCCATTCAGCTCCATGTGAATTCATATTTTTGATACAAGGAATTTTCAATAGAAAAAGATTAATTTTTTTAACTTTTTCAAGACCCTTTAATGCAACAATGTATGGTAATGGTTTAGTAATAGAAATACTTAATCTTCTTGGTCTAATTTGCCAAGGATGATTTTTGCTTCTCTTGCAATATGTCCTACTACTTCTGTATCTGTTGCCCTTGGATTTTCTTGCTTGTATTTAAGTGCGTGGGAAGCACCAGATATAAGAGCCATCTTAATTTTTTGTTGATCGTTTACCATTCTTGTAAGTAGAACGACTGCTTTATAAATATTTATATGAATTTTTGAATAGTAATTTAAAGATATTGGATTCTTTTCAGAGCCTTTATTCCGTTAGTTTTAAAAGGGTATTTTAATCAATCTTTTAATGAGAATAGAATCTACAGAACTAAGAGTGAAGGTTAATAGTTTTTATGAGGCAGAAAATTACGATGGGATTGGAAATCTTGAACAAATCACTATCTTTGAACGTAGAAACTCTGTACAAGACAATACAATGAAATATGGTTGTGTAACTTGGATGTTTTCTGGAGATATGAAAAAAGTCGAGGAATTTACAGAAAATCCTTTACGTCCCTCAGGATATAAAGAAGTTGAAGATCCACAAGAAGGAGATTATATTACATACTTTTTTCCTGCTAGATTTAATAAATACTTTTTTGATATGGATCCTCCAATAGCGGCTCATTCAGGAATTTATATTGGTAATGGAAGAGTTCGCTCTAAATTTAGGGAGAGCTATGTTTATGATCATCCTTTAGAAGCTGTACCTCTCCATTATGGATCTGAAGTTAAATTCTTCAGAAAAATAGAAACAGCTATCTAAATTTGGAATATTTTTTATAATCTCTTTTGCACATAAAAGTTTAAATAAATTGCCTTTTTGGGGTGAAGAGGTTTAATATATATGGTGGGACGTGAAAGAGAATTATATGTTTTTATGGATGATTCTAATAATGGAAGAAAGCCTTTGATTGTTGTTGCTTATTTTTCTAGAAATAGAGATGATACTAATTTTAAAGTGAGACAGATGATTTCTGGGAGAAATTTTAGAGAACTTGGGTTAGATTATGAAACGATAATTAGGATAATGGACAGAAGAGATAATTATAGATTTATTGAGGATTATAAAGAACGTTTAGGCACTGATAGCAGGCATTTAGTTCTTGCAGCTTCTCCCCTAATTGAAAATTTTCTAGATATATCAAGAGAAAATTACGAAAGAATATGCATTTTTTTAGATGGGCAAGTAAGTTCAAAAGATAGAGATTTCATAAAAGAAGAAGTAGCTCTTGACTGTGAAAAAAAAGGCTATGACCACGTTAGTGTAAACGTCGAAGGAGTAATAAAAAGAAAGCCCACCTTTAAATACCCGGAAGGCTTAAGAATAGCAGATGGTGTCGCGCATGTTCTATATACTTATCCTGCATTACGAAAGAAATCTGCAAAAAAGGGAAAAGAGGTAATATTTGGTTGATGGATTCAGTTGATAAATTAAAATCAGAATTAAAAATAAGAGGTTTTTCTCCTTTAACTGTGAGAAATTATTCTTTTTTTGTTGAGAAGTTTTTAGCAAAAACTAATAAACCTGTTGAGGAACTTACGAGTGATGATGTTAAACTGTATATTTCAGAATTATTTGATTCTAAATCTAAGAATACTATTATGCTTGCTGCTGCTTCCCTTAAATTTTTCTTTAAAGAAATTTTAGGCAAAGAATTGACGCAAATAAAAATGCCTAAGAAAGAAAAGACACTTCCTTCTGTTCTAAATCAAGAAGAAGTAAGGATGATGATTGATTCTGCTGATACAAGAAAATCAAGGTTGATTATTTCTTTACTTTATTCTACAGGTTTGAGAGTTTCTGAGCTTGTTAATCTAAAAGTTAATGACTTAAGTTTAACTGAAAAGACTGGATGGGTTAGAAGAGGAAAAGGAGCTAAAGATAGGTTATTTGCCATGTCTGAATCTTTGGCTAAAGAGCTGGAGGAGTATATTTCTGAAAAAGGAGAGGATAAATTATATTTATTTTCTAAACAAAAGCCATTAACTACTAGAAATATTCAGAAAATTATACAAGGAACAAGTAGAAGAGCTGGGATAAATAAGAAAGTTACTCCTCACACTTTAAGACATTCATTCGCTACGCATTTATTGGAGCAGGGTACAGATATAAGAGTTATCCAGAGTCTCCTCGGCCATGCATCGTTAAGTACAACTCAGGTTTATACTCACATTTCAAGCGAGCAGATAAAAAGAGTGAAGAATCCGCTTGATACATTGGGTAGTTCTTAAAAAAGATAGAATTAAATAGTAAAAATCCTAACATTATTTATGAACAAATGTAATTTAACTTTTAATATTGTAGGTTTTCTTAGTTATACTTATTATTGATACTTAACATCCTTTCTTAGCTTGCCAAATATTCTTTATTTTCGACTTCTCCCTATAGCTTAATGGTAAAGCAATCGGCTGTAGCCCGATTGACGCCAGTTCGATTCTGGCTGGGGAGATTTTTATTAGAAAGAATTTATAAATTAGTTCTATTTACCAATTAAGTAAAAAAGAGTTAAAATGTCAAACGTAATATTAGATACTAATATCTATGGAAGATTTATAGAGGATGACGAAGGGATCATGTTAGTGGATAAGATAGTTAGAGATGATAAATTTGTAATACATAATTTTAGGTTGATTAGAGATGAATTAAGAAATGTACCACAAATATTACAAATATATGATCGATTAGTAAAAACAAAAATGAATCAGGATACAAAAGAAATTGACAAGTTAGCAAAAGAATACTATAAGGAATATAGATTATTAGGGGGAAATAAAAAAATTAATAAAATTATAAAAGATTTTAAAATTGTTGCTTTTGCAAGCGTGAAAAACTGTGATTTAGTTTTCTCAGATGATGAAAAGACACTTAAAAATCCAAACTCAATAAACGCCTATAGAAAAGTTAATTTAAAGAGGCGTATCAGAACTCCTTCCTTTTACAATTACAGAGAATTAAAAAGAAGTTTTAATTAAGAATTTAAGATAGTTTGTCTAATTTGTCTCATTGATTCTGGATTACTTCTAATTTCCACTATAATCTTTCTTATTTCTCTTATTCTTCTTTCTTTCTCTTTCTTAGGCATTTTCTTTATTTTAGTTGACATCTTATACCTTAATACTTATTTAATAAGATATTAACTCATAATTCATATATAAATATTACCTTTATGAGCTTTCCTGTTTATTAAGTCTTAACCAATTTGAAATAAATAATTTATAGACCCGATAATATTATTACCTGTAAGACTTCTGCCTTCTTGCTCGTGCTTTAGAATCCCCTGGCTTTCTTGTTTCTTTTCTTCTTGAATCTGGAACTATCATGTTTCTATCGTACTTTATATATGCTTTCTTCAATGTTTCAGAACCAGTTATTTCTACTAATGCTTTTGCAATAACTAACCTAGCTGCCTGAATTTGAGATTCTTTACCGCCACCGCTTGTTGTAATGAAAAAATCACTTTTCAAATCTTCCCCTAATTCCTGCTGATAGATTCTTATTGGTTCTATTAAGGCAAGCTTGTGAAACATGCCTAGTTCGTCGTGTGATAGTAGATTATAGAATATTCTTCCAGTGCCTGGCTTAACTCTAAGCTTTGCTACTGCTGTCTTTCTTTTTCCTGCATATATTTTGTTATCATTTACCTTTGGTGTTTTTGGTGTTTTAGTTGTTTTTGCTGCCATTATATTTCCTTGCTCAACTCATGAAGCTTGTATGATTTTACTTTGAGTGGTTTTACTAGAGTTATTTTCTCTGATTTTTCATATTCTGCAGGTAGTGCGTCATAGCACATAATACTCTTCATTGCTGCATCTCCTCTTTCTTTTTTGTAAGGAAGCATTCCTCTAATTGTCCGTTTCATTATTTTCTGAGGTTGTTTTGGAAAGAATGGACCTTTCATACTTGAACCGCCTCTTAATCTTGCTTCCTGATATTCCTCGATTATTGAACGCTTTCTTCCTGTTAAAACTGCATGCTTGCAATTAACAATTGCTACTTCTTTACCACGAAGCGCTTGCTTTGCTGCATAACTAGCTACTCTGCCTAGAATGCCGTCTGTGGCGTCAATTACTATTTTTACTTTTTGTTTTTTTTCTTCTTTCATGGTAATATTTTAATTCCCTCTGCTTTTTGATTTTTCTTTATTTCTTCAATTAGAGGAACGAATTCTGATTTTGATTTTTTTATTTTTTCTTTAGCAAGGGAAGAAATTGAAAGGGCGCAGAGCTTTATCTTTTTTGTAAGATCTCCTTGCGAAAGTATTTTTCCTGGGAGAACTATTGTGTCTCCTGCTTTAACTAGTGAATCAATTTGAAATAAGTTTAGGGAAGGCTGCCTTCGTGTTGGACCTGAAAGTTTCTTTGCCACTTCATTCCATGCTGGGCTTTTTAGTGCTGCGGATAAAGTATCAACTAAAGTAGGATTTGTTTTATTATGAACTCGAGATTTCATTTTTGTCCTGCTTATAGTTGATCTTTTCATGTATGTAAGTTTAATAGATGGTATTTAAACTTAACTAAAAGGAAAGATTTTTATACCTTTATACTTACTAGTATGTATGGTTAAGAAAACTAGAAAAGTAAGAGTAAATATAACTGTTGATGAGGAGTTGTTAAGACAAGCGCAAAAGAAGCTCAAGCTTTTTGGAGGTAAATTAAGTACATTGTTTAATGCCTATCTTGCTGATTTCGTTAAATCCATGGAGAAAACCCCTGGAAAGGAACATGAAGAATTAATTGAAAAAATTAAGGATCTTGGGGAGAGAGTTAGAAAGCTGGAAGCTAGTAAAAATTGAGATAGTAATATATTGATATAGTTTCTTCATCACTAATAATTCATTATCTATTAACAAATTAAATAATATTATACTTCACCTTATCTTATCTGACTTACTTTCCCAGCCTTTTTTCATTTCGTTTTTCAATTGCTGAGCAGACTTTTTGGATTTCCAATCCTGAAATCTACCAAACAACTCTCCACTAACAATACATTCTTGCCCAACTTTTCCTTTAGGGTAGGCTAAAAGATTCTCGATTGTTTTTTCTATTATTCTCTCTAGAGCTTCTTGAGAGTAGAAGGCTATATGGGGTGTGAAAACAACATTGTCTTTTGCTATTAGAATATGGTCTTTTATTAGTTCTGCTAGTTTCTTGGTTTTGTGAGAATCGTATAAGAGCTGTTTCTCTTCTTTTATTAATTCCTCACCTTCTATGACGTCGATTCCTAGACCTACAAGAATCTTTTTGTCTAAGGCTTCGATGAGGGCATTATTATCTACTAATAAACCTCTTGAAGTATTGATAAGGATTGAGCCTTTTTTCATAATGCTTAGTGTTTTTTTATTAATCAAGTGATGATTTTCTTTTGTATAAGGTATATGAAGAGTTAATATATCTGATTTTTTAAGAGATTCATTAAATGTAACGTATTTAAAATTAAGTTCTTTTGCAAATGCTTTGTCTGGATGTGGATCTACAGCAAGGACATTCATGCCAAAACCGCTAGCTATTCTTATAACGTGTTTTCCTATTTTTCCAACACCTATAACTCCTAATGTTTTTCCCATTAAATCGAAGCCTTTAAGACCTTCGATAGTAAAATCGTTTCTAAGAGTTCTTAGATAGGATTTGTGAATATTTCTTGAGAGTGTAAGAATAAGAGCAAATGTATGCTCTGCGACTGTATTTTCTCCGTATGAAGGAACGTTAGTTACGCAAATCTTTCTTTTTTTGCATGCCTGAATGTCAATGTGGTCGTAGCCTGTGGAGCGAGTTGCTATTATTTTTAATTTGGGAAGATGCGTTAGAACGTGAGAGGTTAGAGTGGAATAGATAAAAATGGAGATTGCGTCTGCATTTTTTGCGGTGGATATATTTGATTCTGTAAGGGGTTCTTGGTAGAATGTAAGATTATGTTTGTTAAGTTTTTTCTTCAGCATGGGAACTTCCCAGCCTTGTATTTCGTAGAAAATTATTTTCATTTTAGTCTCTTTTTTCAATATAGTAAGGGAAAGTTATTATATAAACCTTAAGGGAAGATTTTTCTTTACGGTAATCATGAACCTATGGCTGGATATATATTGGGGGGGATGTATATTATAAAGGGAGATTGATTGTTAAGAATGGCAAGAAAGTTAAGATTGGAAAGAACTTCGGGAAATAATGAGAATGGCTTATTTGGAAATGAATATATGGCTACAAAAGAAGGGGAAGTGTATGGCAGAAGATACGATATTAAGGGTATACATAACCTTGTTAGGGGTAACTCTATAGATTTTGATATTTCTCCATGTGTTAAAATAGATTTAATGAGATATTGCAGATATAGGTTAGAGCAAAGAAAAAGTTATCATGAACAGAATAGAAAGTTTTAAGATGGATATTAGGCTTTAATTGTTTGTTTGGGGTTATAAATGAAAAAGCAAGAGATAAAGAACAAAAAAATAGATTTTCATAAGATAGAAAAGAAATGGCAGGAGAAGTGGGAGAAGAAAAAAGCATTTGAGGTAAAGGAAGATAAGAAGAAGAAAAAGTATTATGTTTTGGAAATGTTCCCTTACCCTTCTGGAAGCGGGTTACATATGGGACATACTTTCAATTATGTTATAGGAGATATATATGCAAGGTATATGAGGATGAAGGGATTCAATGTTCTTTATCCTATGGGCTATGATTCATTCGGATTGCCTGCAGAGAATGCTGCTATAAAGGCAGGCGAAAATCCTAAGAAATATACTGAGAAATCGATCAAGAATTTCATTAAGCAACAGAAAGAATTGGGATTGAGTTATGATTGGAGTAGAATTGTAATGTCGCATACTCCTGAATATTATAAATGGGATCAGTGGATATTCTTAAAAATGTTTGAAAAAGGACTTGCTTACAAAAAGAAAGCAAGTGTTAATTGGTGTAGTAAATGCAATAGTGTACTGGCAAATGAGCAGGTGCATAATGGAAAATGCTGGAGACATGAAGACACTGATGTTGAAATAAAATACCTTGAACAGTGGTTCTTTAAGATTACTGATTATGCAGAAGAGCTTTACGATTCAATTGATTCTTTGACAGAATGGCCGGAAGATGTTAAGGCAATGCAAAAGAATTGGATTGGAAAGAGCTATGGGGCTGAGATAAATTTCAAAATCAATGGAGAAAATTGGCCTATTTTTACAACGAGAGCAGATACTATTTATGGAGTTAGTTTTATGGTTATTTCTGCTCAGCATCCTAGATTGATGGAGCTAGTTACTAAAGAACAGAAAAAGGAAGTTGAAACCTTTTTGAAGAAAATTAAGTCAACTAGTGAGAAAGACGCTAATGAGTTAGAAAAAGAAGGAGAGTTTACAGGAAGTTATGCTATAAATCCTATGAATGAAGAGAAAGTGCCTGTCTATACTGGAAACTTTGTTGTTGCTGATTATGGTTCTGGAATGGTTATGGCTGTGCCTGCGCATGATAAAAGGGATTTTGAATTTGCTAAGAAATATGGACTGCCAATTAGACAAGTTATCAGAAAACTGAAGGCACCAATTCGTAGTTACGTTATGGGAAGTGAGAACATCTCAGAGAAAGATTTTACATCTATTAATATTAAAATAGTAGAAAAAACTTCTGATGGAGATTATAAAATTGAGATACCTAAAGAATCGATTAAGAAATATGAGGAGTTGATTGCTAAAAAAATGTCTCCAGGATTCTGGAATGAGTACATAGCTGAGGAAGTAGTTTTTCTATTCAAGCATAAAGATGGAAAGATTGAACGATTGGTAATGAATGATAAGAATCTGGAAAGAATTGATAAATTGGCTTGTGAATTTATAGAGAATTCTGATGATGTCGAAGTGTTTGACAAGCTACGCACTTCAGTGCGTGGAACACTTCGAGCATCCAAAAGTCCCGAACAAGACACACAAGGACTTTTTGATGAGAAAACAATTAGTTCAGAATTCTCTAAAGGACAATTCTTAAAAACAAGTGATACAATCAACAGAATTGTCCACAATAATCAAAAATACGATCCAAAAAGCACTGATAATTATATTAATGGGGCTATTGCAAATAATAGCTGGTATCAGCCTTTAATTGTTCATGAAGAAGAAGGTATTTTGATAAACTCCTCTGAATTTACTGACCTAACATCAGAAGAAGCCAAAAAACAGATTACTAAAAAGCTTGAAGGAATAGGTTTAGGAAAAGAAAAGATACAATATAAATTACGAGATTGGTTAATAAGCAGGCAAAGATATTGGGGAACCCCTATACCCATTATATATTGTGAGAAATGCGGGGCTGTTCCTGTACCTGAAAAAAATTTGCCTGTTGTATTGCCTGATAAAGTAAAATTCGGCGAGGGTAATCCTTTAGCTGGCAATAAAGAATTTGTTAATGTAAAATGTCCTAAATGCGAAGGTAAGGCAACTAGGGAAACTGATACTATGGATACATTTGTAAATTCTTCCTGGTATTTCTTAAGATATTGTGACCCTAAAAATAAAAATAAAATATTTGATAAGGAAAAGGCAGCTTATTGGATGCCTATTGATACTTATATAGGCGGAAAAGAGCATGCGTGTATGCATTTAATTTATTTTAGATTCTATACAAAATTCTTAAGAGATTTAGGATTGATAAATGTTGGAGAGCCTGATAAAGTTTTATTTAATCAAGGTATGCTTCATGGGGAAGATGGGGCTGTAATGTCTAAATCTAGAGGAAATGTTGTTCTGCCTGAAACTGTGTCTAAAAAATATGGGATAGATACTGCCAGACTGTTTTTAATGTCTATTGCTAGTCCTGACAAAGATATATTGTGGAGTGATAAAGGCGTAGAAGGAAGCTCTAAGTTTTTGAAGAAAGTGGTTGAATATATAGAGAATTTTGAAAAACCCTCACAAAACTTTCAAAATTCTCTAAGAAGGACTTTGAAAGAAGGAAAAAATATTGATTATTCAAAGTCCTCTATACGTAATTTCAAGAAAGGAAAATCAAGTGCAAAACTGGAACATAAAATAAATAAAGCTGTAAAAGGAATAGATGAAGATATTAAGAAATTTAGATATAATTTGGCTGTTATTAAATTAAGAATGTTGTTTGAAAGTTTTGATAGTGAAATTTCCAAAGAGGATTTAGAAAAGTTTGTTAAAATGTTATCTTTATTTTGTCCTCATGTTGCAGAAGAATTCTGGGAAATGCTTGGAAATAAAGGTTTTGTAAGTTTATCTTCATGGTCTGAAGTTGATGAAAGCAAAATCAAGGAAGAATTTGATAAAGCTGATAGAATAATAGAAAGTACTATTGGAGATATTATAAATATTCTTAAATTACTAAAGGAAAAACAAAACAAGGAAGGAAATAAAATATATTTGTATGTTTTGCCTCAAGAAATTAATTTTTATGACGGCGAAGAAATTGCAAAAAGAGTTGGAAAGGAAGTTAAGATTTTTGTAGTGAATGATAAGAATAAGTATGATCCACAAGGAAAAGCAGCGAAGGCAAAACCTGGAAAGCCTGCGATTTATATTGAGTAATTGATTAATTTTTTACTATTTGAAAGAGAGAAAGATTTTTAAAGAGAAATTGTTTATATATATTAGATAATAAGTTTATCAAAATGCAAAAAGAGAGTGAATCCGACGGTGATGGTAATTGCTTGATTGCAGAATCTTCTAAGTCTGGCAAGAATAATATTGGATTATTTATTTTTCTAAATATTCTTATGATTGCTATTTTGGCGTTTTATTCTTTTGGTGTTTTTGCAAATAATTCTGAATCTTCTTTTTTTGCGGCAACAGAAAACTTTAGTGGTGGAGCTGACTGTTGGATGTATACTGCAAATTATTCAGGATGTAGATCTCTTAATTCAACATGTCTTTGGGGAAATAATTCTGGATCGGTAGCAGAAGATCCTTGGTGTCCTATAAATGCTAATAATTATAATTTTGTTAACATGACAATTATTTTGCCTATAAGGGGAAATATTACACATAATGCGTCAACTGGAGGATTATTAGTTAATTCTGGTTGCTGTATATTTAAGTCAGGCTCTAGTGGTAGTGGTGGTAGTGGAAGTTTTGCGCCCCAAGGATGCTGGTCATTTGATAGAAATCAAACAGGGTGTTTGAATAGCGCAAGTAGTGGTATAAGCGGGTGTACTTGGCAGCCAAATAATCAAAATCAGAATCCTATGTGTAATAATAATATAGGATGTTGTCAGCAACCAGGGTGTTGGGATTATGGAGGACTACAAACAGCTAGTAATAATTGTACTACTGTTTTGGGAGGAATATGTCTTTACGTTGCATCTTCATCATCGTGTTACGCTAAAGGGTGTGGTGACATGGACACATCGGGTAAATGTACACAACTTTCTCAATTAGGTCAGACTTGTACTTGGAATGGAACTACATGTAATGCGATTAGTGGTGGAGGATTTAGTTTCTATGATAATAATACGGACTCTTGCTTAAGCAAGGGAGGATGGGTAAATATTACTTCTGGAGGTTGTATTATGCCTAGTGGTGGCGGTGGTGGTAGTGGAGGATTTATGTTCGCTCAAGAAGCAAGATGTTGGTTTGCTGATAATAAAATAAGCATTTGTAGAAATGTTACTGGATGCGTATATTGTAATGATACTACAAAACAGATTACTAATGCTAGTTCGGCATGCTATAATATGCAACTTGGAAGTTGCAGAGGTCATGAGTCAAAGTATTCTAATTGGAATGGAAGTGTAAGTTTTCCTATTGTTGATATTAATGTGTCTTCCATGAGTTGTGGAGATATAAGACTTAAACAAACATGCACGTGCGGTCCATTACCTAATTGTGTATGGAACAATGCTTCTAGTGATACTGGAAGTTACTGTATAAGTGGAATAAAAACAAGCGATGATATGAATGCTTGCGCGCCGCCTGTTCAATTCTGTGAAGATCCTAAAGCAAAAAATAATCAGACATTATGTAATTTATTAGGAGAAAATTATATGATGCCGTGTAAATGGGATAATACTTCAACACCAAATAATAACTGTACATTTAATGGGGCGGCTGTTTTCGGAGGTGGGGGTGGAGGAAGTGGAACTACCGATTATTCTTTGATTAGTGGTGAGACTGGTTGCGTTGCTGCTGGTGGTAGTTGGAAGACAGAATATTATACTGATTCTGATGGCAGTTTCAAGCAAGATTCTTGGTGTGAAAAAGGTGCAATGTTCTCATTTACAGATGGTAAAGCATTTGGAAATAAGGGAAGTTGTGATAGTGATTGTTGGGCTTGTGAATTCAATTCTACTGGAGGAGCCTGGTCTAATATTGGTACTGCAAGTTCGGCATGCCAAAACAGTAAGAAAGGATATTGTCAATGGAATAATGATACAAATGCTCCTAATCATTTTGGACGTTGTGATTATCCAAGAGAAATGAGTTTTGGAGGTGCAAAAGAATGTAGTACCGATTGTAAAGCGTGTGAATACTTTGCGAATGCTCCTCAAGTATGTTCAGCTAGTATTGTTGGGTGTTCTTGGGTAAATGATACTACCGCGTCTAAGGGTGGTTTCTGCTTAAGTTCAAGTAAGAAATCTTGTTCAAATGATTGCTTTAGTTGCTTTGACCAATCTCAATGTTCTAACTCAACATTCCATCCTGCAATGAATTGTTCTTGGGATAGTTCATCTAACTTCTGCAAACCATCTGGATTTACAGGAGAAATTTGTTTCAATGGAAAAGACGACGATAACGATGGAAAGATGGACTGCGCTGATTCTAAGTGCAGCTTTGATCAGTTCTGTGGAGGAGGAAGTATGGGTGGAGGAGGTGGAGTTGATTGTAAAAAACAATTTAGCAATGCTACTTGTATTAATAGTATTTCTTCAACTGGCAAGAATTGTACATGGGTAATTCCTAATTTTGGTGGGCAAGGCGGTCAACCTTATTGTGACTTTCCAGGATCTAGCTGTTGGCTATATGAAAATAATGCTGGTGCGTGTAATGTTGGTATAGGCTGTGTTTATAAGAATACTACTTTAAATAATCAAACATTTATGCCTTTCTGTCAGATAAACAATTCTATAGCAAATGGTTGCTTTGGATCAAATAATACTGTATGCACTTTAAATTCTGCCTGCCAATGGGTTAATGATTCATTTACTATGGGGGGAGGTGGAGGAAGATGTGAATTTAAACTATATTCGTTGTGTGGCAGTAAAATAAATCAAAATACTTGCAACGCAGCAGGTAATTGTACTTGGAGAACCAACTCTTTCTCTTCAGGTGGAGGATTCTGTGAACCAAGTTGCTTCTCTCTTAACAGTAATGCTTGTGAGAATTTAACCCTTGGGGGAGGTAGTTTATGCTCGTTAAAGAGAAGTACATGCGAGCCTGAATTATTCTCTACAGCTAGCGGTGGAGGGGGCGGAATGAATGGAATAGGTGGAGGAGGAACTGGATGTCATGTATATGATGGTAATCAGGCAGGTTGTGTTTCTCAAAATCTTACATGTGGTTGGATGAGTTTCATGCAAAATGTCTCGCAAGGAGTATGTAATGATAAAGGACAGCAATCAATGTTAGCTGGTATGGATCAAAGTCCACCTAAGATTCTAGGAAACGATCCTAGTGATACTTTACCTAGGGAAATAGATATAAGAGAATATGGAGTTAAGGAAAGCGGAGGTTCATTGTCATTTGGTATTGTAGTAACAAATATTACAAATGCTGCTGTATGTAAAGGATATTATATCGGTGGTGGATTTGGTGGAAGTCAAGCAAAGCTTGGAAATGGAACTATGACAACTAAATTCTTCTTATACTTAGATACTAATAAAAATACAACTGATGGATGTACTGCGATAGTTAATTCTACTGCTAATAGTACTGGTTATGAATTCTTAATAAAATATGTTAGTTCATTAAGTGGTAGTGAGGTTATTGAATCAAAGTCGTTCTATAAATGTTCTAGTGGGGCTTGGGCTTTGACTAACGTACCTTTAACGAGTAATAGACAGTTCATGTGTGGAATGAGTATGATGGATAAAACTGGTGGAGTAATGATTGCTGTTGATAAACAAAGTTTGGCTTCGTTCTCTACATATAATAGCACTTCTCCTATGAGAGTATTAGTTATAAGTGCAAATGATAGTACTAGTGAAAGCAATCCATTAGACTGGGTAAATAATGCTGGTTATTATACTCAAGGAAGTGCTGACTTTAAGTTTGTAGATTGTGGTGATCCAAATGTAAAGGACGACAAGTGTAAGAACTTCCAGAAATTTGGATTTAATGTATTCGAAGATTGTAAGAATGGAAAAGATGATGATGGGGATGGGTTTAGTGATTGTGATGATTCAAAATGTTCTTACACTCCTGTATGCGCATCTGGAAGTGCATTTAATTTTGTATCTAATCCAAATGACCATCAGTCGCCTGTAGTTGTTTTCTCTCAGGTGGATGCATTACATAATGGTGCGTTCATTAAATTTGATAGTGATGAACCTGCTAATGGAACTCTAGATTTCTACTCTAATGATTCTGGTTGTTCTTCAGCAAATATGACTATTAACGATGTCGGAAATCCTTCGATAACCTTTGATAATTACAAACCATTCCATGGTGCAGGACTTGATTCAGATAGTTTAAGTTATTCCTTAACGAATGGAACTACTTACTTCTATAAGACAACTGTATGTGATCCTTCTGGAAATTGCGCAAGCTCTGCATGCCAGAACTTTACAACAAAGAGTGAGAATGCTTACAAGAATTTTATATTCAAGATGAAATTATCTCCAGGATATAATGTTACCATACCTGCTCTTAATTACAATGGAAACTTTACAACTCTTATTGGAGGTAAAGTTTATGACGTAGGACTTAAGACAAATGCTTCATTAACTAAGAATATTAATGTTACTGTAAATTGTGGAACGCAAGCTTTGACTTTTGTAGGAGTGGATATATATAAGCCTAAGAGTATTGATTTAACTGGTGCTTTTGTTTGTGATAATACTAATAAACAACTGGGAATGAACTCTACTTCAAAGTCTTGGAATCAAGTTATAACTGATTTAAGCCTTGGTGGTGCTGGAGATTCTATTAAATTAAGCTTCCCTGTCTCTTATAGCTCTGGAAATACAATTAAGTGGTGCAATGATGATTTATCTAATTGTTCTACTGTTAATAATTATGCAAATTGTTCAAGTGGAGGAACTAGTAAGACTGATTGTAGTATACCAACTTCCCTTGGATTCTCTGCTTACCAGATAACTATACCAAGTACTGATAGTGGTAATACTGGAGGAAGTTCGGGAGGAGGAGGCTCTGGTGGAGGAGGCGGTGTTGTAGTAAATACAACAAAGAACGCAACGACACCTATTACACAACCTAATACGAATACAGGAAGTTCTGCAGGGGAAGATACTAGTGGGAATACGCAAGGAAGTAATGACACTCCAAACTTAAGTCCCCCAACGAAGGTATCATATCCTGTGATAATCTGGAGTATTGTTGCTATTATAGCTGTTTTGGCAATAGCTGCTATAATTTATTTTGCAGTTAGAACTTCTGGATTAAAGAGAAGCAGTTATAGATAGAGAGAGTTTTATTTTTTTAAGTTGAAGAAATTTCTGCTAATCGTTCTATAAATTCTTCTCTTTTATCTTTCGCAATTACATAGAAATGAGTGTTATTTAATCCGTATGAACTACATATATCTTTTGCCAGGCCTTCACTTTTTAAAGTATCTATAGAAACGTCTATATCTTTCCAGGTTAGCTTAAGTTCTTGCCTTAATCTATTAACATCCAATAATCCCAACCGTTCATTTCATTAAGGAATGTATTACTCCGATTTGACAATATAAAGACTAAAAAGTTAAATACTCTATTTTTTTGTAAATAAGATGGGTGAAGAGGTAGAGCATAATTGTGGTTTGTGTGTGACTCATACGTTGCACGATGTTTATTCTTTTATAAAATCTTTAGGTCATAGAGGCAGGGACGCTGTAGGAATTGCTGCTATAGGAAATAAAAGAATTGATGTTTTAAAGTGGAAAGGTGTAACAACTGCTTTTGATATTCCTGACTTGTATAAATTATTCCCCA
>JAUSKH010000067.1 GCA_030647095.1 Nanobdellota archaeon
CAAGAAGATGTTGTCCAAGAAGTAGTAGATATTATAAAAGGCGGGACAAAAGTCATATTCATACATGGAACTTGTGGTACAGGAAAGTCAGCGATTGCTCTTAATATAGCAAGACAGCTTGGAAGAGCAGCAATAGTAGTCCCAATAAAGAGTTTACAAAAACAATATGAAGACGACTACAAAACTAGAAAGTATCTAATAAAACCTAACGGCTTTAAAATGCGTATAGCCATGATTACAGGAAGGGAAAATCATGATTCAGTTTTTATTCCGGGGATTTCTTGCGCAGATTCTTCCCTTCCAGATACAATACAGATTACGGAGAAAAACATGCCCCAATTAAGGGAATATTATCTCCAGAATCCTTTCATTTCAACAAAAATAGAACCTAACGCTAGAGATCTTCGCAGAATTTCTATAGCCCCAGCAAACCCCTATTGGAGTCCTATCGTACCAGCAAACTATGAACTTAAACAATTAAAAGACGCAAAGAAAAAACATTATCGTGGACTACAAGGAAAAGAATTCATATTTTACCATAGAAAAGAAGGCTGTACATATTATGATCAGTATCAAGCCTACTTAGATGCAGACGTAATCATCTTTAATGCAGCAAAATATAAAATAGAAATGGCAATTGGCAGAAAACCAGAAACAGAAGTAGACATAATAGACGAGGCAGATGAATTTCTTGATAGTCTAACAAATGAACAGGAAATAAATATAACCAGATTAGCGCACTCCCTGAATCAGATAATGCCAGAAAGTGAGAAAGTAAATCAAACAAAAGACCAAATAGTTGATCTAATAAGGTTAGAAGAGAAAAATAAACAAGCTCTTGGAATAAGAGAAGACGACTTGTTTAAAATAAAGGATACAAAATTAGAAAGAATAATTCAATTAATTGCCAATAATCCTGAACTTATATCAGAAATTTCCATAGATGAAGCAAATTATTCTAATAAAGCTGTAGAGATGGCTCTGCAATTTGTTGATTTTCTAGAGGATACTTATGTTTCTTTTAGAAAACACGAGGATAACATCTATGCAAGTCTAGCTTCAATAGATATTTCTAAACAATTTAAAGAAATAATCGATAAGAATAAAGCTCTTGTTTTAATGTCAGGAACAATTCATTCTTTAGATGTATTAAAGAACATCTTTGGTCTTAAAGACTTCAAAATAGTTGAAGCAGAACATCTTAATCAAGGATCTCTAGAAATCCATCGTACAGGAAAGGAATTTGACTGTCGCCATTCTAATCTAAGTTCTAATTTGTACTCAAGAAGAGATTACCTTCTATCTTTATCTTCTTGCTTAGAGAAAGCAAAGAAACCAGCTTTAGTTCATGTCCAAGCATTTCAGGATTTACCTACAGATGGTGAGATTACAGAGTTAGGGATAATGAGCCTTATGTCGAGAGAGCAGCTATTTGCAGCTCAACAGTCAGATAGAATAGGTAGACTTATTAGTATGTTTAAGGGTGGTAAGATGCCTGCCCTATTTACTACAAAATGTTCTAGAGGTATTGATTTTCCTGGTGATATGTGCAATTCAGTAGTATTTACAAAATATCCAAATCCTAACATAAAAGATACTTTCTGGAAAATATTAAAACAAACACATCCCACTCATTTTTGGGAATTCTATAAAGATAAGGCACGCAGAGAATTCCTCCAGCGTATTTACCGTGCAGTAAGATCCAAGGAAGATCATGTTTATATCCTATCCCCAGATATCAGGGTCATAGATGCAGTGAGAGAACTGCAAGTCTATAACGACTTAAACAAAAAATAGTTATAAAATTCTAAAGGTTTAAATATAAACTATTCAAATCTTCTCTGATTGTAAGGAGGTTAGTAATCATGGATTCAAAATCAAATAAAAAGTGTCCAACTTATACGATTCTTCGTATATTGTTAGGAGCATTAATGCTTGTTGCAGGGATAGTGAAACTAATGAATCCTGCAGGACCTATAGCAATGTTAACTGGTTTAGGATTCCCTATGCCGATAGTTTTAGCATGGGTTTTATTATTATCTGAAATAATATTTGGAATCTGTTTAATAATAGGATATAAAGTTAAGTATACTGTATGGCCATTAGTTATAGTGCTCATAATTGCTTGCATAACTGTTACAATTCCAGGAGCTATAAAGTCCGGAAGCTGGACTAACACCATATTCCACTTAGTTGCAATAGCCGGTATGGTACACATTGGACTTAATGGAGCAGGACCTTTTGCAATAGACAAACGTAAATAAATAGATTTTAATTTTTTATTTTGTTTATTTATCTTTCATAACCTTTTTTAACTAACCTTTTCAAATTACTTAATGAAACGACTAGTAATAATAGGTGGAGGATTTGCAGGCACTCATATCGCAAAAAAGCTTGAAAATAAATTCGAGGTGACATTAATCGATAATAAGGACTATTTCGAATTTACACCAGGAGTTTTAAGAACTATTGTTGAACCCTTACATATAAAGAAGATACAATCGCTGCATACAAACTATCTTAAAAAAGCAAAGGTTATTCTTGGAAGAGTTACAAATTTAACAGATAAAGAAGTTTATTCTAACAATAAAAAAATCCCTTTTGATTACCTAGTAATTTGTTCAGGCTCAAGTTATAATCTTCCTTTTAAAGAAAAAGATGTTGTTATTGCAATAAGAGCCAAACATCTACGAAATTATCATCACGAATTAGTAAAGGCACATAAGATACTAATTATAGGTGGTGGTCTTGTCGGAACAGAAATCACTGGCGAAATATGCTGGAAATATGGAAGAAAAAAAGAAATTACAATCGTTCATTCTGAAGAAAGGCTTATAGAAAGAAACCCTCTGGCAGCAAGCAAATATGCTAAGAGATTTCTAGAGAAATATGGTGTAAAGATATTCTTTAATGAGAAAATAATCTCTAACAAAGGGAAAAAGTTTACAACTGACAAAGGAAATCACTTTAAATGTGATCTGGCTTTTTTATGCACAGGTATAAAACCAAATTATGAATTCCTTGTGAAAAATCTTAAATCTATATTAAATGGGAAAAATCAAGTCAAAGTAAATGAATACCTTCAAGCTGAGGGATACGAAAATATATTTGCTGCAGGAGATATAACTTCATGGGAAGAAGAAAAAACCGCCCAGCATGCAATGCTTCAAGCAATAACTGTTATAAAAAACCTTAGTGCAATCTCAAAAGCAGAGACTTTAACAAAATATCATTCTAGACCAACTATCCTTGTGATAAGTCTGGGAAAATATGATGGTTTATTCACTTATAAAGGATTAACAATTCATGGCTTTATTCCTGCTTTTATGAAGGCTGCAATTGAACGGTGGAAGATGGTGACATATAAATAGGTCTGATCTTTCTGCTGTTCTGAGCATGATCTATTAAAGGATAAGCCATTAAACCGTATTCTAAACTCTCGTGATTAAGTTTTAGTGGCCTAGCAAAACCTTTACCAGAAGCAAATCTTAATGATAGGCCAAATAAACTAATTGGGTGAGCCATATTTCTTCTAATGCTAGGTTCTTCTTTATAAGAATAACTAAAAATTTTATAAATATCCCAATCAGAAGTCAATCCAAGAACGGGAATCTTACCTGACATAACATATAGGGTAGCACAAATTTGAGGATCAGTCATTAATTTATCACCAAGGGTATTTTTTATCTTACAGGGGTGTCTTCTTCTAGTTTCTTTTTCCTTCTTTATCCTTAACCATATTTCCTTGAATACATCAAAAGTAGTCTCGTATAAAGCCCATTCATCTGTAGAAAAAGAATTTCTAGGGTCTCGATTATGCATCAATTTAATAGCAGAATTCAGTTTTTCTGAATAGCCTTCAAAAACATGTACGGCTGGATGATAATTAGATGAACCTATTCTAATAGCTGCCTCCCACCTTCCAATTGTAGTTCTTAACCTCTGTTTATGACCTAATACTTCCTCAATAGTTTCTGATATCACCTTTGTTGCAGGAAGCAGTAATATCTTTTTATTTTGTTCGGCTCTTTCCAGTCTTCTATTTGCAATTTTCTGAAAATCTTCAAAAGGATAACAAGGGTTATAATGATAAAATCTGTTTATAGAGTTATAACTTTCTTGAGGATTCATAAAAGAATTATCCAGCAATATAGCTTTTTCTTTTGCTATTTCTTCCAATATTTTTGCAATCATTGTTAGTTTAACCTATAGTGAAAGACATAAGTCTTTCCCTAATAAGTCAACGACAAACTAGGGAAATATTAATGTCGTTGACTATATGTAATCACTTCTTCTTTTGAATTATCTTGACACCATTC
>JAUSKH010000071.1 GCA_030647095.1 Nanobdellota archaeon
AATATTGTATCAATTGCACATAATTTGAAGAAAATTTACATGTTAATAGGGAAAATTAATTCAATCAACAAAAATATTGTTTTTTGTTTGATTTATTGTTTGGGTTAATTGAATTGTGACCCAACCTGCTTAGGTTAAGAACATCACTTAAGTTATATCTTTCCTAGGAGGAGAGATTTATCCTATAAACTAAAGATATATATATACATAACTTTTGTAGATGCTATGATAAAGATACCTTTGCAAACGAAACTGAAACGAGAAATTCATAGAAAGATAGCTTATGCTCAAGATTTAATCGTAAAAGAAGTTTATTCTGTTTTTGATAAAGCAGTTTTGCATGGAGGAACAGCCATTTGGAGATGCTATAATGGGAAAAGATTTTCAGAAGATTTGGATTTCTATCTTCCCAATAATAAGAAGAAAATAAAAGATTTGTTTGAGAATATGAAAAAAGCTGGATTTGATATTAAAAAGGAAAAGATTTCAGAAAATAGCATTTATGCTGAATTGGAATTTGAGAGAGCTTCAGTTAGGTTGGAAGCAACTTTTCAGAAAATCTCTGGTGTAATTTGTGATTATGAGATGTCTGATGGAAATATCTTTTCAATTTATAGCTTAACTCCCGAATCTTTTTTAATTGAGAAGTCAAATACCTATTTGAAAAGATTTAAAGTTAGAGATTTGTGGGATGTTTTCTTTTTATTAAAGATTGTTGATAATCCTCAGAAAATAAAAGAGATTGGAAGCTTGATTAAGAATTATAAAAAACCGCTTGATGAGGAAAACTTAAAAGTTATTTTACTTGAAGGCATAGTTCCTTCTGCAAATGAGATGATAGATTATATAAAACGAAAATGGGAAAACAAATACATTTAGAAAAAATAGAAAGCTTATTTGAAAAAAGTCCTGTTGTGGATTTTAAATCTATAGAAAGGATAGTCGGCAAAACAAAAAAAGGAAGCTATGCTAAACTCCTAGTTTATAACCTATTAAAGAAGAAAAAAATAAAAAAAATAGGCAAGGGATTTTATACTAAACATGATGAAATATCCTTAGCAGTTTTTTCTTTTAAACCTGCTTATCTTGGACTACAAAGTGCATTAAGCCATCATGGAATTTGGGAACAAGAAACAGTTCCAGTTATTATAACTATAAGAAAGGTTCGAAGGGGCGTGCGAAGTTTAATTGGTCGGAATGTTATGATAAGAAATATAGATCAAAAATACTTCTTTGGTTTTGAGCATGTGATTGAAGGTAGTTTTTATCTCCCTTACTCCGACTTAGAGAAAACTTTTATTGATATGATTGTTTTTAATCAAAAATTTGATAAGGAAACTTTAAAAAATATCCAAAAGAAAATTAATAAGTTAAAATTACAGAATTATCTAAAGAAATATCCTTTAAAAATTAGGCAAAGAGTGATAAAGTTGGTTTAAGGTATCGTGGGGGCAGTAATCCTTAGAATTAAGTTAGCTACATAAACCGAATAACTAAAATGAGTTTTGGTTCAATGCTGCGGAGGAGAGTATTACTAAAAAGTTCACGTTTGCACAAACTAAGCACAAGACCCTGTTTCAGGATAATATTTTAAGATCTTTCCAGTATTTGCATTAATGATTAAAGATTGATAAATAGTACAGTCTCCAGAGTTTGTTGGTTTTGATGACACTTCCCAAATATAAGTTTCATTTCCTAAATTGTAATCTCCAGACCAACCGAATCTCATAGAAGCTTCTTTGAAAGAAGTATTATTCTTTTGAGCTATTTCAAGAATCTTAGCTTGTTCAATGAAAACACATTTACTTTCATCTTGGATGCAATTTGGTACTCCTACAATATGTTCGAAACTATCCAAAACCACAATTGACCCATTTGTGTACAACCAAATAACTGCAGAGTAATCATTAATCAAATAAGATATTACATAACGCTTATCTTTATTTGATGGCTCAATTAATTCCGCTTTCTGAAATTTAAAATATTTCATAAAATCTTCTTGGCCAACATGACTTATCATTATTCTGTCCGAATATTGACGTATTTCTTCAGATGATAGGAAATCCTTAAATGGAAGTTCAGCATTGGTATTAATGATATTATTATTTGTGTTTAGTATTGTTTCTCTTTGTTTAAATAAAAATAACCCTCCAATTATTAATATTAAAGCTATAATAATACCCACAGCAATCCAAATTGTTTTTTTCATAACCTCTCTATCTTTAACCTCTTTTTAAATGCACTTTAGACTTCAACTAGATTTGAAGCTTTTATAATAAATCAATGAATTTTCAATTTAAATATCTGTCGTAGAGGAAAATGTCGTTAAGTTAATCCTTAGAATTAAGTAATCGTGGGTGCGTTGAACCTAAAGGTTAAAAAACTATCTCCAAGAAAACTTATCTACTATATCTCTTCAAATCGTCGCCGTGAATTCTAACAAGCTTCTCTTCACCTGTTTTTACATAGGCAACATCAAATCTTCCAAGCTCAAAATTCTTCCCTAAAACTTCCTTGAATATTTTCATAGAAAATTTAATTCCATCATCAATAGACATACCATCTTTATATTCACTTCTTAACATCTCTTTTATTTTCTCATCATTTTCTCCAATTGCATTCGCTTTATATGTAAAAAAATTCCCAGTAACGTCGGAAGCATACAGGTAAGATTTATCTCTATGAACCCCCGCAAGCATTATAGAAACACCAAACGGTCTTGCTCCACCATACTGTGTAAACAACTGCTTTTTATCAGCAATCATTCTTATTATTGCAATAGGTTCTATAGGAGCATCATAAACAATCCTATGTTGCTGGGCAAGTACCTGAGCTTGATCAACTAATATTCTAGCATCAGCCAAAATACCTGCTGAAGCAGCTATAATATGATGATCTATCTCAAATATCTTTGAAGCAGACTCTGTAGCTAACAGTTTATCTCTTATCCTTTTATCAGAAACAATAACAATACCATCGCTACATACAAGCCCTATACTGGCACTTCCAAGCCTAACTGTTTTCTCTGCATACTCTACTTGAAGCAGATGTCCATCTGGAGAGAACATAGTCGCAGCTCGGTCATATCCCATTTGCTGATGTTGCATTTCTGTTGGTACGTCCATATTGAATAGAATCTCCTTTATACTAAAACCTCTAATATTTACGGCTTTTTAAGGTTTACTGCAGCCATTTATTTTATTTTTCTTAATTGTCTAACAAAAGAGTTAAAGATTACCGCAGTAATCTTTATATAATAAGTTCACAGTAATCTTTTTATGTCCTCTGTTACAGCACGCATAAAAGCTAAAGGAAAACAATATGAAATCCTAGTTGATTTGGACGAAGCCCTAAAACTAAAAGATGGAAAAGGAAATATTTTATCTGCCCTTCAATCGCAACAAATATATTACGATGTCAACAAAGGAAACATTGCATCAAAAGAAGATTTAATAGATGCCTTTGGAACAATAGACAGTTACCAAATAGCAACTAAAATAATTACTTCTGGAGAGGTCCAAAAAAATCAGGATTACAGGGATGCTGAAAAAGAAGCAAAGCAAAAAAAAGTAGTAGACTTAATTCTTAGGAATGCAGTTGACCAGCACGGAAGGCCTTATACAGAACAAAGAATAAGGACAGCAATCCAAGAAGTTCATTTCTCATTTGACAATCGCCCACCAGAACAACAAATGCAAGATCTTATTCACAAACTAAAAGAGGTTATTCCAATAAAAATAGAAACAAAAAGAGTAAAGTTAACAATCCCTGCACAATATACAGGCCACGTTTATGGTCTTTTGCACGATTATAAAGAAAGCGAAGAATGGCTTCCTAATGGCAATTTACAAGCTATCATGAACATTCCAGCAGGTCTAATCATCGATTTCTATGACAAGATTAATAGTGTCACCCACGGCGCCGTCCAAAGCGAAGAAATGAAAGAATAAATTCAGGTCTTGGGAAATATAGATTAAAATGGCGATAAGAAATGATGAGATAAATGACATTGTAACTTTCTTTTTATATGGACTTGGAGGCATGGTTCTTTTCTGTGCTGGTATAATATTCCTTGTGATAAGTCCTTTTGTTCCATCACTTCAGAATTTTAGTCAAACTTCAATATGGGTTATAGGAGCGATATTTATAATTGCTGGAATATTTTTAAGATTTAAATATCACATAAGAAAGAAAGCCATTTATGTAAGAAAATGACCTTTTACACAAAAACCTCTCCAGCGCTTAAATTTTTACCCTAGAAAAATTTAAAAACCCCATTTTATACCTTTCCCTGAGACATAGAAAAATAAAGTATACTGATTATGTCATATTATTATAATGAATAACGAGATTAATGAAACACAAGATTATGCAGAAGTTGATTCTAAGGACGTTCCTAGAAAAATAATAATTCCCGGTGAAGTAATCGTAACAGGAGAAGACTATCTTCCAGGAGAAGGAACTCGCAGGGAAGGAAACAGCATAGTCGCAATAAGATTTGGCTTGGCTGAAGAGATGGGGCGTGTTGTGCGTGTTATTCCTATTTTTGGTGCATTTATACCTCGCAGAAATAATGTTATAATCGGTCGAGTTATAGATATCACTTATGCAGGCTGGCTCGTCGACATTGATTCTGCGTCAAACGCATTTTTATCAATCGAAGAGTCACCAAGATTCATTAATAGAGACGAAATGGATCAATTTTTGGCAATTGGAGAAGTAATAGCAGCAAAAATTTGGGGAATAAAAGGTAAAGGAATAGACCTTACTCTTAAGGCAAAAGGACTAGGAAAATTAGAGGAAGGATTTACATTTAGAATAATACCAAGTAGAGTTCCACGAGTTATTGGTAGAGAAGGAAGCATGGTAAGCCTAATAAAAGAAAAAACAGGATGTAATATTATTGTTGGTCAAAATGGATGGATTTGGATTCATGGTCCTTCACTTGATGCACAAATAAAAGCAAGAAGAGCAATTGAATTTGTAGCAGATAAAGTTTTCGTTAGTGGTCTAACAGAAAAGGTAGAAAAATGGTTCGAGGAGGGTCAGAAATAAAATGGCATTCAAACGTTCTGACGGAAGAAAATTAACTGAATTAAGACCTATGATAGCAAAAGTAGGCGTAGTACCAAATGCAGACGGTTCCGCATTATTCGCATTCGGAAGTACAGTGGCAATAGCAGCTGTTTATGGTCCTAGAAAATTACATCCCCAACATATGCAAAATCCTGCTACAGGAATATTACGCTGTAACTACGATCTATTAAGTTTCTCTGTCTACGATCGTAAAAGACCAGGGCCATCAAGACGTTCTCAGGAAATTTCAAAGGTAACAGAATGGGCTCTGAGTCCAGCATTATATTTAGAGTCTTTTCCAAGCAGTGTTGTAGATGTGCAGATTTACATTCTCCAAGCAGATGCAGGTACTAGAACAGCAGGAATAAATGCAGCTTCAATGGCTCTTGCTCATGCAGGAATACCTATGAGGGATCTTATATGTTCTGTTGCAGTAGGAAAGAATGATAAAGAAGTAATAATCGATTTAACAAAAGAAGAAGAGGACTATAAAGAAGGAGAAGGCTCAACAGATTTTGCAGTTGCTAAACTTGCTAATTCGGATGAATTTTCGCTTCTTCAATTAGATGGAAAAATACAACCAGAAGTTGTCAGTAAAGCAATATCAATGGCAAAGGATGCATGTATTCAAATTTATGAAATACAAAAAAAAGCACTAAAGGACTGTGTCGAAGGAGTACAAAATGAGTAGTATGGAAATATCAAGTCTTGCAAAAGAAAATCTAAGAAAAATGTTCTCAGAAGGAAAAAGATTTGATTATCGTGGTCTGTTAGATTACAGGGATTTTGAGGTTACATATGATGTTTCAAACAAAGCAGAAGGAAGTGCAAGAGTTAAGTTAGGAAAAACAGAAATAGTTGTAGGAATAAAACTTACCGTTGGTGCGCCATATCCAGATTCAAAAGACAAAGGAAACCTAATGGTCTCTGGCGACTTGCTTCCTATTGCTTCTCCAAGGTATGAATCAGGTCCTCCTGGATTTAATGCAATAGAATTACCAAGATTAGTAGATCGCGCAATTCGTGGTTCTGAAATGATTGATCTAAAAAGATTAGTCATAAAAGAAGGAGAAAAAGTCTGGACAGTAATAATAGATATCTATCCTATCAACGATGATGGCAATATAGTTGATGCAGCAACTATCGGAGTAATAGCCGCTTTAAAGAAAACATTCTTGCCCACATTAGATAGCGAAGGAAATGTAGATTATGAAACAAAAACAAAGAATAAATTACCATTATCAGAAGAAACAGCCCCTCTTTCTTTCAGCTTCTATAAGCTAGGTGATTCTATCTTATTAGATCCAACACGAGAAGAAGAGGAAGCTTGCGATTCTAGAATTACATTCGGTATATCAAAGTGGGAAGGCCAATATATGATAAATTCCTGCCAAAAAAGAGGAGAACAGACACTTAACTCAGAAGAAATAGCTAAAATCATGGATATTATCCCTAAGAAATTTGAAGAGCTTAACAAAAAGCTTAAAAAGTTCCTTTAAGACTTCATAACATGCAACAAACTTTTACAAAATACGAAATCTCAAGAATTATCGGCGCAAGAGCGTTACAAATAGCAATGGATGCACCACTTCTATTAAAGATATCTGAAAAACAACTTAAAGAAATAAGATACGATTCATTAAAAATAGCACAAATGGAACTAGAGGAAGGAGTACTACCTATATCAATTAATCGTCCAACTCCAAGCAAAAGAAAAGAGAAATTAAGTCAAGTGAAAGTAGAGCAAGTTTCCGATGAAGAATTAATTGCAAGAGAGCAGGAAGTAGAAAAAGAAATAGTGGCAGAGGCTGAGCAATTAGGCTTTGTCAATGCCGGCGAGGATGAAGGCTCTATCGGCACCGACGCAGAAGGACCAGAAGAGCAATAATTTTAAATCTTTAGAGTTTTCGCACTTTTCCAATATTTTTCAAATGTATTCTTTGCAACTTTGAACTCTTTATCAATTTCTTTATCTAAAAGCAAAGTTTTGTGCGAAGCACCATATTCTCCCCTTTTATTACCATAACGATTATATAGTATTTTTTTAGAATCCAGAATGATTATAGTATAATCTGGCTTTTCATCAAAGAATCTAACTTCTAGATTACCTTTGCCTCTTAGGCGCGCACGAATGTCTTTTAGATTTGCAATTGCTGATTTCAACTCATATAATATCCTACTTTCCCCTATATTTTTAATAAATCTCTCCTCTAAAAAAACCCGGTTTCTAAAATTTTTAGATTTCGGATTGGAAATGAGCACCTTTACTTTCTTGCCCTTTTTTAGCAACTCTAAAATCTTTGCTCTTCCTTCATGTAAAGGTTCCATACCGCAAATATCCATTATATCCAAAGACTCTTGTGCAAATTCTATTAACTCATTAAAGTTGATAACGTGTCGCGAGTGCAATATCTTCTGCTCGTGGACTGAAGAACTCCAAAGCACCTCAAAATAGTTCCTGAACCCATCTGCCAGAGGTCTGCTTTTTATTTTAATAATCGTAAGAGGGTCTGTCTTGAATAGAACTAATAAGGCAGTATCACCATAAATCCAAAGGTTAATCGGGCTAAAAACAGGCGTAGAGATATATCTCGTATTTCCATATATATTCTTCTTATAAGCATGATTTATAGACTCTTTAGCCAATATTCCTCTATACTTCAAATTTTCCTTTTTCTTTAACTGCTGAGTATATTTGTAAAATCCTTCTCCGACAGCATCTAACATTTCACCACCCATACCCAAAAATAGATATTCAGATTTATCTTTTTTACACGATTCAAAAATATCCAAAAAGAGATTTTTAAAGGAATTTACTCCAAAATAAACATTAAAATCAGTCTCCTTTTTATCAGCCAACACAAAACTATTAAAAATATTAGAAATAGAGGATTTCTCTTCTATAATCTCTTTTTCTTTATCTTCTAATATTTGTTTAAATATTTTCTCACCAGAAACTTTGTAATACCTTATATTCTCTTTATCAGAAAAACTAATAAAACCCTTGTCAACAAGGCTAGTCAACGAGTTATAAACCGTTCCCCTGTGTAAACCTGTTCTTTGGATTATAGGACCAATTTTAGTCTCTCCATTCTTGCCAATCTCTAGATATACCTTTATTTCAGTATTAGTCATACCAAAATTTTTAAGTAAATCATTATCCATATAATACAATATTATTATGAATATATAATTCTTGCCTTTTTTGTCGCCGTCCTTCACGGTGGCTTCTCTTTATATCATTTAGGAATATGATTTACCTATGAAAAAACAACATATGAAAGGAAGATTACAAAGCATACAAAATGAGATATGAACAAAATAAGAATTATATTATGTCCCAAACTAGAAATCAGAGTTTATACCAAGCTATGAAACGAAACCCATATGCTAGAAGAGGATTCATTGATGGAGGCATAGTTACCGGAGCAGTTATAGCAGGATTAGCAGGGTATGTTTTAGGAAGAAGCAGTGATGATTCCTCTAGCAACTACGATTCGGATTCATCTAGCTCTGTAGATAAAGAAGAAGATACTCGCTTACCATGCGGATGTACAGACCATCGTTTTGAAAGTTGCCCTAAAAGAGGACCATGTGGTGATTAGTACCAAGGCTAAAATGAAACTTAAAAACATAACCAGAAAAGCAAAGCTTTCTATAGCCTTAGCCCTAGCAGGCACAAGTCTTTTTTCAACAGGATGCGATCCTGAAGAATTCTACGCCTATCTTGGAAGTGGAGAATTTTCAATGGATTCTATAGGATTTATAGATAAAGGTTCTGTTGCAGATAGGGGGTTTAGAATACCTATCCAAACACCACAGAACCCAGGAGACTATTTTAGACAAATAAGATACGATCCTGGCGGACCAGGCGAGCCGCATCATATAAATTACGATTTGCGTCAAATGAATCCTGATGGTAGATTAGGTCGTCAATTAAGTGATTATCACAGAATTCCACTGCCAACAGGAGCGCAGATAATGGCTGGCGGAATGATAACAAACGCTGTGTTAGGTACCTTCTCACAAATTGTTCTGGGAGGGCAAGAAATGCAAGATTACAACAGATGTCGTAATAGCATCCGAGGCGATTGTTATCAATATCTTAACAGAGGATTGCAATATTACAGTCAAGCAGCATGGGCAGGAACAAGATAAAATGTATTATTCAAAAGATGAGTTAAGAAGCGCACTCTCAAGGGACTATATTGATAAGGATGTTGAAGAGTCCGTATTTGATGGATACGGAATAGCCTCATGCAAGGAAAGATATAGAATAGAGCATAGCACTATACGTTATTATCTTACATCCACAGATCGTGAAGACATCAGAAAAGAAATTGACTCTATGAACAGGCAAGTTGAAGAGCCCAAACCATATAAGGAAGAGCCACACTGGCGAGATTAATCCTAAACGATATATTTTTATTCTCTTTATTTACTCTGAATATATGGATCTAAAGGAACTCGTAGAAGCAATGTTATCAGACCAAGATAGTGCTTATATAAAAAGCGATTATTTAGTTGAGGTACTAGTCATGCCAAAATTTCTAAGTAAATCATGATCCATAATATCAAGTGTTATGAGCAATATATAATTATTGCCTTTTTTGTCGCCGTCCTTTACGGTGGCTTTTGTTTATATCATTTAGGGGTATGATTTACCTATGGGAGAATCAACAGATGAAAGGAGGAGAATTACAAAAAACATAAAATGAAACTCAAAGAGATAGTTAGAAAAACAAAGCTTTCTTTAGCTTCTATAGCTCTCGGAGGTTTAAGCCTTTTTTCAACAGGATGCGACCCTGAAGAATATGCAGCTTTCTTAGAACAAATGGGTTATCCAATGGTTCAAGATACAGGATTGGGAAATAAAACAGATTACTCTGCAAGGATTATTACGCCAATCCCAAGAGGAACAATGGTAGGAAATCCAGACGGTTGGAGATTGTTAAGTCGTTCCGACCCAATACATAACCATCCGATAGATATCTATGGTCCAAAAATTCCTGGGCAAGAGCAATTCAGATTTAATGTCCATATGCCAAAGTCAAATCCACTAGGGACAAGCGTACAAATAGAGGGTCTTGGGTCACTCGCAAGCGGAGCTGTAAGAAGTTTTGGTATACCTCTAGCTTTCTTATCAATTATTCCGAACGCTGGCGGCGGAGACCCACGCATATACCAAAGAAACTGCTTTAACTATAACGATAGAAACTACGGTGCGCAATGTAAATAAGCAGTCAAATATAAAAACTTCATTTTATTCTTACTTTTATGTATATAAAAGAAGTAAAAGCGAGAAAAATAAAAGATTCTAGAAACCAATACACAATAGAAGTTTCAGTAAACGGTCAAGTAGCCTCTGCACCATCAGGAAAATCAACAGGAAAATATGAAACGCCTTGCTATCATAAATCATTAGGCTGGAATATTAACTTTCTCAATAAAGCTCCATTAGATATTCCAATCGGTTCATTTGCAGATCTCCACATTCTCGAATCATATATTAAAAAAACTGCAAAACTCAAAGATGTTAAACAATTCGGCGCTAACGCCTTATTTGCTTTAGAATCAGCAACTCTAAAAGCACTTGCTAAAGAACAAAAAAAACAATTATGGCAGATAATTAATCCTAAAGCAAATAAGATGCCGATTCCAGTAGGCAATGCAATCGGTGGCGGTTTACACTCGCACAACAAGAATCATCCAACTTTTCAGGAATTTCTACTAATACCAAAAGGAAAAAACTTTAAAGAAAATTATTCTATCCTAAAAGCAGTCTACAAATCTTTAAAATCTAAAATTAAAGCAACAGCAATTAATGATGAAGGAGCCTGGCAAACTTCCCTAAATGAGGAACAAGTTTTAGAAGTTCTATCAAAATACAAAAATAAAATTAATATGGGGGTAGATGTAGCATCCTCATCATTTTTCTGCGATAAGGAATACAAATATAAAAATAGGAAACTGAATAAAGAAGCTCAAATCTGGTACATGAACGATTTAATTAAAAAGTTTAATATATTCTATTTAGAAGACCCTATCCAAGAAGAAGACTTTCAAGGTTTTTCACAAGTCCATCGCTCTTCAAATCACCTAGTTGTAGGAGACGACCTTACAGCCACACATATTTCAAGATTAAAAATAGCAATAAAAAATAAGTCAATAAATGCAATGATTGTCAAGCCAAATCAAAACGGTTCACTGCTTGAAGTAAAACAGATCATAGATTTATGTAAAAAGAATAATATTAAAACAATTCTTTCCCATCGCTCAGGCGAAACTCTAGATAACTCTCTAGCAGATTACGCTTTCGCATTCCAGACAGATTTCATTAAGTGCGGCATTGCTACGAAATGGCGCGAAGTGAAACTGAAAAGATTGTTGGAAATTGAGAATTCTATTCGCAATGTATAATCCAAAAGCTATCAAAATATCTTTAAACAAATCCTTTAGCCAACAAAACAATCACCAATAACATTTAAAAACCGCTTCTCTTAAAGATAAGAATGCCACGAACAAAAAAGACAGAGACAGAAACTGAAGAAGCAGATGAAGCAGATGAAAATAAAACTACAAAGAAAAAGACAGCTAAAGCACCAGAATCAGAATTAACAGCAGAGACAGCCAAGTCTACTTCAGACGAGCGCATAGCAAAACTAGCAAAGCTTAAAGAAAAAGCAAAGAAACTTGAAAGTGCAGTAGAATCAAAAGAAATAGATTTGAAAAAGAAAGTAAAATCAGAAGAGGAAGAGAAAAAAGACACTCTTGTGCCAATTGAAGATTATCTTAAATCATCTATTCATTTAGGAACACGGGCAATAACTCCAGATATGAAACCTTATGTTTACAAAAGACGTGCAGACAGCCTCGCAGTATTCAATACCGCTCTTCTTGATGAAAAAATCAAAGAAGGGGCATTATATTTGGCACAATATTCTCCAGATCAAATTATTGTAGTGTGCAAGCGTGAAGCAGGTCATCATGCAGTAGATCTTTTCTCCAGAACTACAGGTATAAAGGCATTCACAAAGAAATATCCTGCAGGCATTTTAACAAATTCTAAACTAGATAATTTCTTAGAGGCAGAACTAGTTTTAATTTGTGATCCTTGGACAGATAAGAATTCTTTTAACGATGCCTTGCGTATAAAAATCCCAGTTTTAGGAATATGTGATACAAATAATTACACTATGGGTATAACAAAAGTTATTCCAGGAAACAATAAGAGCGCAAAAAGTTTGGGAATGATTTTCTACCTACTTACAAAAATTTATGTAGAAAAACGTGGTCTTAAAGTTGAAGTTCCTCCAGTTCAGGAATTTATAGATGGCTGGGATAGTCTAATTCCTCCAAAATAAATTCAAGGGATCCAACTTAAGTTCTAATAAATTTGAAGTTATAACAATATATAAAAGGATGAACTATTTTAGATAAAAATGAATTGGAAACCAACTACAACAAAAATAATTTTATCTCCAATAGTAGCATTTTTTATTGTTTGGTATGTAAATATTGCTGGATTTTGTCGTGAAGATTATTGTATGACTTATATGTTCTATTATTTTAATGCTTGGCAAGGAAGTCAAGTAGTACTATGGTCTGTTTTATTATTTGCGGTATTTACCGCGATAGTTTATTCAATTTATAGCTTAATTCAAAAGGAAAGATAATTTCTAAATAGTATTTAATAAAAAATTAATTTGAACAACCGAAGTGCGGACAGAAAATATTAAATACTTTCTTTAATCGCTTAGATCTATGGGAACAGATCTAAAATATTATAGGGTAGAATCTTTTGAAAGTAAAGATATTAGAGGAATTAAATTTTTATTTGCTAGAGACGAAGTTGAAGCTATTAATCTAAGTGATTATGAATTAAATCATATAGACGGCGGTTATAACTTTAAAGCTAGAGAAGCAAAACCAACTCAAGAATTATTAGAAAGAGTTTTTGGTTATCCAGAATAATTCTAATAAAAATCAAGTTAAGCCAACCAAAGTACAAATACATTCGAAGTTATAGATAACTATAAAAATAGATATTGCCTACAAAGAGTATGAACTTTAAATTAACAACTTTAAAGACTATTATCTCAATTATTATAGGTTTAGTATTGGGATTTACTTTGAATCTGTTGATAAGCAACTTATTTCCTACATTTGCTATGATTAAATCTAGTAGCAGTTGGGAAACATTTTATTCGTATAGCACGACTATTTTTTGGTTAGTCGAAGTTGTAGGAATAATAATTGTTTATTTTATTTGGTCTTTAATCCAAAAGAAATAATTTCCAAAGTACTTTGGGCTCGCAGTATACGGGAAAACAGTCCGTGAGCTAGCTAGCAATCATGAACCCATAATATTAAGAACCTACGAATAAATAATATATCCTCAATATTTCACAATATTTTATTTCTATCGATAAAATATAAATATTCTTCTTTTTACCTTATTATACGCAACATTTATATACCTTCCAAAGCAATTTCTATATAACGATGTTAACTGTCATGAGTGCCTTAATGTTTATCGTCGGAAGCTCTTACGAGAGATTATCCGCAATTGCATATTAGGGTATGATGTATGCAAGCGTACTAGTGTGGCAATTTTAAATCTCGTCTATAGACTACTTTGAATTATTATACAAATAATATTTTTAAGGTAATCTTAAGAAATTTTGAAAATATCAAAATTTCCATATTCAATAATTTAGAGGTCGAGTGCGTATAAGCTTTATAGCTTTTAGTAGAATCAATTCCAGTTGATCCTGCTGGAGGTTGCGGCTATCTGGTTTGCAATTAGACATGCAAGTTTCTGTGTTTCGCAAGAAATAGAGAGCGAACTGCTCAGTAACACGTAGCTAACCTGCCCTCACGCCCACAATACCCTCGGGAAACTGAGGTTAAGGGTGGATAGAAGATTTTTTCTGGAATGATAAATCTTTGAAAGTTAGCATGAGGATGGGGCTGCGGCTGATTAGGTTGTTGGCGGGGTAATGGCCCACCAAGCCGATGATCAGTAAGGGTTCTTAGCGGAAGAGCCCTGAGAGGGAGTCTGAGACACTACTCCCAGCCCTACGGGGTGCAGCAGTCGGGGAAATTCTGCAATGCGCGCAAGCGTGACAGAGCAAGCCAGAGTGCTTTCATATAATTTGAAAGCTTTTGTGTGATGTAAAAAGTCGCACGAATAAGGACTGGGCAAGACTGGTGCCAGCCGCCGCGGTAATACCAGCGGTCCAAGTCGCAACCACGTTTATTGGGTCTAAAACATCCGTAGCTTGTCTTGTAAGTCTCTTGTGAAATCTGGCCTCTCAAGGGTCGGGCGTGCAAGAGATACTGCAGGACTAGGGACCGGGAGACGTAAGGAGTACGGACAGGGTAGCGGTAAAATGCGTTGATCCTGTTTGGACTAACGATAGCGAAGGCACCTTACGAGAACGGATCCGACAGTGAGGGATGAAGGCTAGGGGCGCAAATTGGATTAGATACCCAAGTAGTCCTAGCAGTAAACCCTGCACACTAAACATCAGCACCTCCTCGA
>JAUSKH010000074.1 GCA_030647095.1 Nanobdellota archaeon
TAGAAAGAGTTCTTAATGAGTAATATTCTAAATGTTCATGACATATATCATAAAAATTAAGATTTTTTAACATTAAAACAATATAGCTTAGCTGTATACACCAAACTCCATCTGGAGCCAAAAGAGATTTAATATCATTAACAAATGAGCCAGGATCATCTAAATCATAAAACATAGCACAACACGTAAATGCTTTTACTTTTTGACCATCTAATGCAGGCATCAAAGCCGTTTTTGAAAAATAATTATTAACAACTTTTATTGATTTATCTAGATTACTCCAATTTATATTTTTAGCCGGTTCAACCCCTATACGAATAGTGTTCTTTGGAAAATAAGTCAACATAGTGCAATCATTTGCACCTATATCAACAACAACATCTTGATTATTAAGTTTAACATTTTTCTGTAAATCAACTACAAGTTCATTTAAATCTCGTTTCATTGTATCATTAACAGAAGTTCGATAAAAGTAGTTTGTATAAAGCAAATTTGGGTTGACTGTCTCTTTCAATTGAACAAGCCCACAGCCATTTTTATTTTTATCGCATAACACTACAGTAAGGGGTACTTTTATTTGAGAAAGTTCGTTTTCTTCATTACTTTCAACAAAAGTCGGAGAAAGATATTGTGCATCAATATTTATTACTTCAGTAAGATTATTAGAATTACATACACGGCATTTATCTATATTTTTATAGTGATTCATTTTATTTATCTATCAAAGATAGTCTTATAAATATTGTGGTGAAATATTATGTCTAGATTCAATAGAATCTTGAGCATACCAAAAACGAAAACTATCGTTTTTTTGATCCTAAAGCATCATCAAATATCTTTCCAAGCTTTTTTTTCCTAACATCAATTGAAAACTTAGTATCAATTAATTTTCTCCCATTTTCTCCCATTTTCTCCACCAATTTAGGATTATTAATAAGTAGTTCAACTTTATCTACTAATTTTCTTATTATAGATTTATCTACATTTCTTATTTCTGATATAAACTCCTTACTCCTAACATTTGTGGGATAACTCGGATGGAAATAACTTTTTATTTTTTCTGATTTTTTTATAATAAATCCATTAAAACCATTTCTAACAAATTCTCTTGTCGCATAAGTGTCTAATGCAACTATTGGAAGTTTAAATGACATCGATTCAAGAAGAGTCATCAAACCAATATAAGTGTGCGCCGGACATAGCAGAATATCTGAACTTAAGTAAATATTCCTTACTTCTTCAACTTTTATATCTTTTTCCATTAAAACAATCTTCGGGTTGGAAAGTATTCTCTCTCGAAGGAAAGATGGGACTTTCGATCTTATTACCAATTCAACATTTTCATATTTCTTAGATATTTCTTCAAAAATTTCAAGAGCATTTAGACCTCCTTTGAACCCAAAATCATCAGGATTATTAATAGAACCCATAAACAACATTCTAAACTTATCATGCTTTATCTTTTTAAAATCAATAGGTTTTATAGCTGGATAGATCAAAACAGTTTTTTTGAGAATACCCTCAGGGAAATAATTTTTCATAGATATCAAAGAAGCTTTATTAACACATATTATTTTTTTACAATTATTATCCAGGAGCGATTTTTTTATATTCTCTAAATTATGAATAAAAAGATCGTAATTGTAACCAGCTAAGCAGTAGATATTATCAATTATATCGATCACATAGGATTTTCTCCCGCTATAAATATATCCTGTTGAAAAAACCAGATCGATATCTGAACTCTCTTTTATTGAACTACTCAATTCCAAAATCTTCGTCGTCTTAAATATTTTAAGAAATAAAGAATAAATTATCTTCGCTATTTTATAATTTTTCAGGTAATTTAAAAACTTTTGCTTTCTTGTCTCATTTTTCACAATTAAATCATATCCCTTTGGAGGATTAGAAATGAGAGATTTATATGCAGTATGAAGCTTAAAAGATGGAGGATATATAAGGACTTTTTTAGAATTTTCACCTATGCTTTTCATAGCAAATCTATTAAACAAAGCTTTTTAAATATAATCATATCTTGCTTTACAAATAAAAATGGTTAAAAAAGCATTAATTACAGGCATAACTGGCCAAGATGGATCTTATCTAGCAGAATTTTTGCTAAATAAAGGCTATGAAGTTTATGGAATCATTAGAAGAAGCAGTAGTTTTAACACAGATAGAATAAATCATATTTTTCAAGATTTGCATGAAAAAAATCTAAAATTAAGATTATTTTATGGAGATTTAACTGACTCTGGAAATATAAGCAAGATAATTTATGACATCATCCCGGATGAGATTTATAATCTTGGAGCACAAAGCCATGTAAGAATAAGTTTTGATATTCCAGAGTACACAGCAGATACTGTCGCTCTCGGTTCTCTTAGAATACTTGAAGTCATAAAAAGTGTAAAGGAAAGAACAGGTAAATCAATAAAATATTATCAGGCTTCTTCTTCAGAAATGTTCGGATTAGTTCAAGAAATTCCACAAAAAGAGACAACACCATTCTATCCAAGAAGTCCTTATGGTTGTTCAAAACTTTTTGCGTATTGGATAGCCAGAAATTATCGAGAAGCATATAATCTATTCGCATGCAATGGAATTTTATTCAATCATGAAAGCCCAAGAAGAGGAAGGACATTTGTTACAAGAAAAATTACTGAAGCTGTAGCAAGAATTAAAGAAGGGTTACAAGAAGTTTTATTTCTAGGAAATTTAGAAGCTAAGAGAGATTGGGGCCATGCAAAAGATTTTGTTGAAGCTATGTGGCTAATGATGCAACAAGAAAAACCAGATGATTATGTAATTGCTACAGGAGAAACACACTCAGTTAGGGAATTTTTGTTAGAAGCATTTAATTTAGCAGGAATAAAGATAATATCCAATGGAAAATTGGGCGTTGAGGAAGAATTTACAAGGGAAGATACTGGGAGAGTTGTTGTAAAAATAGATCCAGTTTATTACAGACCTGCAGAAGTAGATATTTTATTAGGAGACTCTGAAAAAGCTAAGAATTCACTTAATTGGGTACCTAGAATAAAATTTAAAGATTTAGTTAAAGAAATGGTAGAGGCAGATATAAAAATGGTTAGAAAGGAGATATATGGAAAAAATGGAAATTAAGTTGATGCACGATTCTTTTACAGAAGAAGAATTAGATGCAGTGATGAATTGCCTTAGATCTGGAGAGTATACTCAAGGAAGAATAGTAAAGGAATTTGAGGAAGCTTTTGCAAGGTGGAATGGATCTAAATACGGTGTAATGGTTAACAGTGGTAGCAGTGCAAACCTTATTATGGTTGCATTACTAAAAGAAAAGTATGATTTTCAAGATGGAGATGAGATTATTGTGCCTTCAGTAACGTGGCCCACTACTATATATCCACTTATCCAGTATAATCTAAAACCAGTCTTATGTGATGTTGATGAAAGTTTCAACATATCTCTAGAATCAATAAGGCGTATGTTATCCCCAAGAACAAAAGCTATTTTTCTAGTTCATTTGCTTGGTCAACCAGCAAACATGAGTGAGATTATTCAATTATGTAAAGATAAAAATATAATTTTAATTGAGGATTGCTGTGAAAGTCTCGGTTCATCATATAATAAAATAAAGGTGGGTAATTTTGGAATTATGGGTAGCTTCAGTTTTTATTTCGGGCATCACATGACTACGATAGAAGGCGGCATGGTGGTAACTGATGATTCAGAAATTTATGACTTACTCAAGTCTATAAGATCACACGGATGGGTAAGAGGTTCTTCTCGTGTTGAAAAATATAAGGCACTCTACGATAATACGGATTTTATTTTTGATATGATGGGGTACAATCTTAGAAGTACAAACATCAATGCAGCATTAGGACTAATTCAACTTAAGAAATTAGATTCATCCCTTTTAGTTAGGAAGAAAAATCATGAACTATTTGAAAGTATATTAAGAAATAGCAAGAAAGTTAAATTGCAAAAAGTTAATTTTGGAGAAACTACTTCTTTTTCTTTTGGTTTACTATGTAATTCTAAAGAAGAAAGAGATTTTGTTTTGAAATATTTACCTAAGCAAGGAATAGAATGCAGACCAATAGTTGCTGGAAACCTGATTCGACAACCAGTATTTCAAAAATTAAAAAACAAATACATTAATGACATATGTTTATACGCAGACGCTATTCATGATAATGGACTATATCTTCCAAATAATCAATTCATTGATGAAGAGAAGGTTAAATATATGGCTGAAAAGGTGATAGAGTTATTGAATATATACGAGAAATTAAATATCGTGAATTCAAGGGGATTTAAAAATGACCTTTTGGGAAAATAAAAGAGTTTTAGTAACTGGTGGAGCAGGTTTTTTAGGTAGTTTTATTGTTGAAAGGCTTAAAAAGGAACAAGTAAAAGAAGAAAATATTTTTATTCCAAGAAGCAAAGATTATGATTTAAGAAAAGAAGATGAAGTTGACAGATTATTTAAAGAATTTAGACCCAACATAGTTATTCATGCTGCAGTAAATGGTGGAGGAATTGGATATGCCAAAGAGCACCCAGGAAGTATATTATATAATAACAATATGATAAATACACTTATAATTGAAGCTTCTAGAAAATATAATGTTGAAAAATTCGTCGGAGTAGGAAGTGTTTGTTCTTATCCAAAATTTACAGAAGTTCCATTTAAAGAGGAGGATCTATGGAAGGGTTTTCCAGAGGAAACAAATGCCACATATGGGATGGTTAAAAAAATGATGATGCTGCAGACACAATCTTATAAAGAACAATATGGACTAAATGGAATACATTTATTGCTTGTTAATCTCTATGGGCCAAGAGATGAGTTTAATCCAAATAGATCCCACGTCATTCCTTCACTCATAAGAAAATTTGATGATGCTGTTTCAAAAAAATTAGATCATATAGAAGTCTGGGGAACAGGCACCGCTTCACGAGAGTTTTTATATGTTGAAGATGCTGCAGAAGGAATTGTTCTTGCGGCGGAAAAATATAACAAATCGGATCCAATTAATCTTGGAAGTGGTATGGAAATTTCTATAAAGAATCTTACAGAGAAGATAGCGAATATTATCGGATTTAAAGGCAAAATAATATGGGATTCTTCAAAACCTGATGGACAGATGCGTAGATGCCTCGATGTTTCAAAGGCAGAAAAAGAATTTGGATTCAGGGCAAAGACTTCGTTTGATTTAGGTTTAAAAAAAACAGTAGATTGGTATTTTAATAATATAAAAACAGATATAAAAAATAAA
>JAUSKH010000077.1 GCA_030647095.1 Nanobdellota archaeon
GGTTTGTTCTGCCTGCGGCGTTAACTGTTATCTTGGTTATGTTCATTGTTAATTATCAACCGGCAAGCAATAATCAAACACAAATTCTCAAGCTTGTAATGCACCGCTAACTGCAATGCCTCATAAAAAGATCCTTCCGCACTTTCACTATCACCCATTAGAACATAAGTTCTAAATCTATTATTATTTAACTTAGAAGCAATTCCCATTCCCACTCCAACAGATAATCCCTGCCCAAGGGAACCTGTTGCAACTTTTACCCATTTAAGCGATTTCGGTACAGGATGACCTTCAAGAGAGCTGTCAAGCTTTCTTAATGTATTCAATTTATTCTTTATACATCCAGCCCTATACAAAGCAGCGTAAAGAATAGGAGCAGCATGCCCCTTACTCAGTATAAATTCGTCATTAAACTGATTAAACGGATCTTTAATATCATATTGCATCTCATTGAAGAAGAGCGTAGCCATAATCTCTGCGCAAGAAAGGCAAGAACTTGCATGTCCGCTTCCAACAGCAGTCGTCATCTCTAACACATCTCTTCTTAAGACGTTAGCAATATCCCTCAATTCTTCAATGTTCACCATCTTTTCTTGATGACACTAAATAAGGAGTGCTTAAATAATTTTCTAGATTAAATTATTATCATATAAGGCAGTTTTCTTTTTAAAACCAAACCCAGACTTACCACCAGTACCAGAACTTAATTCATCTAATAATGATTGAGAATCTTCATAAAGTTCTTTTGCAGCATTAATTTGCATCCTTATTGGAGCCTGCTTTAATAAACCCTCTAGTGCCTGATCAACATGATATGGAGCAACAATTACACCATTTAGTTGAAACCCATTTCTCACATATTTTATATCTCTATCAGTCAGATCTCCATTATTAGTTTCACGTTTATATAAAATTCTTTCCATTTTTTTAGCTTTTCCAGGATGATTTTTAATAAACGGAGGAACTAAAGCAAGATGAACCTCATCAACAACTTTTCTTACAACATCTCCTGGAGCATTATCAAGTTGCTCTGCCCATCTTTCATAATCTTTTCCTATATCTTGATGAACAGGCAAACTAGTTTCAATATACATCTTTAGCATTCTTTCTCTTTCTTTTTGTGTCAACTGTCCTACAATCTTTATATCTCTAAATCTTCGCAAAATACTTGGAGGAATTTGTTTAGGCCTATTAGTCATAGCCATAGTAATTATTCCATTATAATTCTCCATACCATCCAAAACTTGAAGTAGTACATCCTCAATTTGAGACATGTCCATATCACCATAAGTCGCATTGTTTCCTTTAGCAAACCAGGAGTCAAACTCATCTAAGACCAATACAACTGGTTTCAAATCGCGCGCATTCATTCTCAATTCTGCCGCTTGATCATAAATACGTTTTATATTATTTACAGATTCATGCATATAAGCAGTTAAAGCTCCTGCAACACTCACACTAGCCCCGATTACTCTCGGATCAGCACAAACAGCCTTTGCAAGTTCAGTTTTACCACAACCATATGGTCCAATTAATAAAAAGTTGCTTCTTACTTTTCCTCCTGGTGCGCTCATTTTCATAACTCTTGATAAGCTTCCTGTTTCAATCATTTGCTGAAGGTGCAATTTTGTCTCATCAAAACTAGCACCGATTACATCATCTAATTTTACTCTTGGAGCAGGTCGTCTTTCAAAGGCGAATCTTCCAATTTCTGCCTGAGTACCAACATAAAACTCATTATCAGAACCCTTGTCTCTTCTTAACTTTCTAGAACGCTCAGACATTATAACTTCTTTCATATCTGATTTAATTTCAGCACCTTTCTTCACAATATCTTTAGCTATTTCTTCTCTGTCATAGGAATCATCAATAAGAGATAGTTTCGCCATTCCATTCTGCAAAACACCAAAAAGATTTTCTCTTAATTTAAAATAATCTATTTCACGCCTATTATCAGGGACAGAATCATCTGTATTTTGTGTTATAGTATCAAGATCTATTCTTTGTATGCGTTTAACATCATTATTAGCTCTCTTTGTGTTTTCCTGTTCAGCAGCTCTAAAACTATCTTCATCAACCATAAGTCTCACATGGGGCATTTCTAGAATTTTTCGGTGATATTTAGATAAGTCTTGTGTTATTTCATATAATTTTGCCAAAGATTTACCAGTTAACGAAAAGAAGGTTGATGGCTTTCCTATATAACTTAAAAGTTTTCTATCAGATAGAGTAGATAAAGTTTGTGCGGTATTATCAATATCAAATGAACTTAGACTCTTAGTCTTCACCTGTCTTCCTTTTTTGTTAACTGTAACACTTTCTCTATAATCTGGCAATGCATCACACATTTCTAAAAGAACATCAGTTAAAACAGGATTGCCCTCTACTAAACCAACCTTAACAAATTTTGGCTTTGCAGGAGCATCTTCTCTACCAAACATTTGAATAAACCTCTGTCTATCTCCCATTTCTTTCTCATCAGATTTAACAAAACGCCCATGAAGATAATTATCATAATTAGACAAACCTTTTCTTACAGTTTTCAAAAGTACAGGGAAACTAGAAACAGAATCAGCATACAGTTTCACAGATTTTTTTACAATATCACCAATTTTTCGTGCAACATTAAGGTGTGAACCTGCAGTCATAGGATTAGGTCTAGATTTAGAATCTACATTCAATTTACCCTTCACATAAAACCTGTATTCTTCTAAAATATTAAGATATTTATCTGAGAAGTGTGAAACACCGCTTGAAATAAGACTGTGTAAAGATGGAAAAAATGAAAGACTTTCCCCCTTATCTACAAGATTTTCTTGTACATAGTTCGAATCAAAAAAAGCACGATTCATAGCGGTCTTAATCTTTTTTAAGTCACTCTCATGTGTTTCAATAGCTGAGCAGAGCTCTTCAAGAGCAGTATTGCTTCTTCTGCCAATTTCTATAGCATCAGAATCAGGCCAGCCAATAGATCCAGCTCTAAGATTGTTAACTAATTCTTCCATTAATTTCCCAGGGTCAAATCCCTCATAATCGTTTTCTTCTTCTCCAACCATTCTAAGGCGGAAGATTATCTCTATTTAAACTTAACTTTAATTTGTGTAGGAAGACAGGAGTAAAATTTAAATAATAAATCTACCTAATAAAAAAATGGTAAAAGCATGGCTATAGTCAACGACATTAATATTTCCCTAGTTTGTCGTTGACTTATTAGGGAAAGACTTACGTCTTTCACTATAGTAGTCTTAATAACTATCATAGTAGCTATTCCAGCATTTCTTCTCGGTCCAGTATTATGGCCTCCGATTAGCGACCCAATGCCAAGCCCAGCACAAATTCCATTCTTTATTTTCTTAGCTGTTATAGAATCTTTATTGTTTGGATTTGGAATTGCTTTTATTTTTATAGCATTCCCAAAAATCAGGAAAGTAAAGTCAGAAGCAAAAACAAGAACCATTTTGGTATTTATTGCTTTACTCTGGATTTTATTTTCCTGGTGGCCGCACGATAATATCCATATGCACGTAAGCTTGGATTTTGCAGGTCTATTGCTTATAGAGTATGGTTTTCATTTAACTTTAATAATTTCAGCGTTAATCCTTGTATATTATTTTGTTTCTGAACTAAAACATTAAAAATAATTATTAAAAATATTTTTGTAATTTAGCTCCAAAAGTTTTCCCATAATTTATTAGTCTTTTTTATGATAAGTTATATTTGCAGTGTAAAATACTCTCTCTGGTAATCCTTCTTTTTCTGGAGGCAGAAGAGCGATATAAGGACCATTTACTTGCAGTACCTCAACATCCAATTGTAACATAAATACACTCATTTCTGTTTGAAGTAATGAAAAAGCTAAAGCTCTCTCATCATTAATGTTTTCTGGTCCTTTTTTAAATAGCTCAACTAGTGACATGAAACAAACAATCATTAGCTATTTAAATTTATTATTATACTAGAAAGCTATACTCACTTTTCTAAAAAATTTAGAACATAAATAGTATCTAATTTTATGCTATAGCATAGGACTTAGTAAATTGAACAGTTTCACCTATGCTATATTCGGGGGGCATAAATGGTAGCATTCAATTATTTATGTCTCACGTTATAATGGATATAAGACCCATTTGGAGCAATAAAAATGAGAATATTTATCTGCATATAGTCAACGACATTAATATTTCAGAGTTTGTCGTTGACTTATTAGGGAAAGAGTTATATCTTTCACTATAGATTTTCCGCAAGAAGTAATAAAAGAAATAGCAAGAGTACAGGAAATTCTCAAAAATAAGAAGTTTACAGGTAAGTTAACAGAAATAGAAAATCTTCATCTAACATTAAAATTCCTAGGGGAGATAGATCAACAAACTCTGGAAAAAGTAAAAGAAAGACTTTCTTCAATAAAATTCCCTAAAATAGCATCTTTCTTAGATTATACGGGCACTTTCACAAAACGTGGCAATCCAAATATTGTTTGGATAAAGGTGGGCGGTTCAGATATCCCAAATTTACAAAAACAAATTGACGAATCACTAAAAAATATTTTCAAACCAGAAGAAAGATTTATGTCCCATTTAACTATCGCTAGAATAAAATATGTAAAAGACAGCAAAGATTTTAATACTTACATAAAAAATATAAAACTTCCAAAAATACAATTTTCAATAGATAATTTTAAACTCAAACAAAGCGAACTGAACCTATTAGGTCCAATTTATACAACATTAAATGAATATAAATTTATTTTATAATTAAGTTAACTGAAAATCGTCATGTCCTCTTTTAAGAATTTTATCTGGATAAACAAAAAGACCTTTTCCGCTTATAATTTCAGCTTCAACGATTTTCTTTTTAAAGCTAGAACCCCTCATTTTCAATAATTCAATCGCTACTTTTCTTATTCCATCATTATAAATTACATTGTAAAGAATAATAATACCATCTGACAAGAAAGAAACTGCATCACCCTGTTCTTTAAAAGTAGTTCCTATATGGGATGGTGCAGAAACTTCTCTTATTAAAAAGTTAGTAATTTTATTCTTTTCCAGGTAACGAAAAAGCTGTTCCATATAAATTCTGAATCTGCTCTCATGACCTGAAAAAGCAGAAGCTATAGAAGTCAAGGAATCTATAACAATGAAATCGGGGGAGAAATCTTTTGGAAACAAAACAGGGTCTACCTCAATAAGAAGCTCTTTCTTTGCCGCACTAAGCAATGCTTCAACGCTTCTGGAAACATCTATTGCATCAAAACGTTTTATTCTCAAAAGCCCCTTTTTAATAAATCCATCAACATCCCATTTAAAATGTTGCATGTGACCAATCAACCTGTCTTCAGGCTCCTCAAAGCTCATATATAGGCACTTCTTGCCAAGTTTACACAAACCATTAACGGTAGCTAAACAAAAAACAGTTTTACCAGAACCAGGACCTCCTTCAATAAGCACTGATGCTCCAGACGGTATCCCGTAACCTTTATCAAAAAAAGTATCAAATCCTTCTATTCCAGTTTTAATAAAAATCTCTTTCTCAACTTTCGGTTTATCTTTAGAAGTCTTCTTAGTTAACTTTCCTTTTTTAGGTTTATTAACTTTCTTAATAGCTTTTTTCACACTTTTTTTAACCATTCTATAATCCTTATTAATCTTTATTTAAATAACTTATGCTTTACTCCGTTTTTTTGATTTTCCTTTTGATATTCCAGATACAGCATCTTTAGCAGCTAGTTTCATAAATTCCTCCTTCAAAAGAGGTATTTGACGATCAATATCCCTAATCATTTCTTTAAATTTCTCTAATTTAATATGATACTCTGTTTCAGACAACGTTTTCGTCATAAAATAATCATCCTGCAATTTTTGTATTAATTTGTTTAAAGTCTGCTTTTGAAGAGCAAGATTACGTAATTTCAGTTTAACTCTAACCTTCCTTATGCTCTTCCAAAAGAAAATAAGTAAAAAAATGGCAACTGCACAAGTTATTAAAATCTCCTCCCAATTATCGATAAAAAAACTCTTAATACTTCTTGTTGTAGATTCATAGAATAATTTAGCAGATGTCTGTGTAGATTCGATTTCAGACATTCTTTTATACCCTTTCTCAATTAAGTTAAGTGTATCTTCAAACCTTTCCTCTTGAAATGACCTTAAAATATTATCATAATCTTCCTGCATACTAGATAGATTAGTAGATTTCTGCGTGTTAGAAAATTCATCAAGAAAAACTTTAAGTTCATCATCTGCCTTAAAAGATTTCTCTTTAATCTGACAGACTTCTTGAGAATATTCTAAAACAAGCTGGTAATTTGCTTTCTGACCTTTACTCTCCAATGCCTGCTGACCATCATAAAGTTGTAAAGCGTCGCTCAAAGATTCGTTAACTCTCTTAACAGGCAACCCCCGATTGGACATCTCATCAAAACAATCTTTAGCAGAATTAATTTGTTTTTGTGCATTCAAAGATTCGTTGCTCGCGGAATAATTAGTTGCCGTATATGCATATATTACTGTAGAATTATAAATTGCAAATAATAATAAAATAGCTAAAAAAAAGACTGTTCTTGAAAAAGAAAATTTATTCACCATTTTTATTCTTACTTTAAAGAATGAAGATATTAAAAATGTTGTGCCTCTAATCTAATAAAATCAATTAACTTCAATAGGTAAATTTTGACTAATATCCAAAGCAAAAATGACAAAAGTAAGCTCATAATTACCCTTATCTATAAACTTATAATCAATCACTTTTGATATATCCACAGAATACTTGCCTGGAGTCTCATAATAGATTTTACCTTCTTTTTGTGTCTCTATAGGTAAATCTTTAGAATAACTTGTAAATTCCTTAAAAGTCATAGTATTTGCTTCAAGTACACCACCATTCGAAGAACTTAATGCAATCAAAATAGGAGTGTCCGCAGAAATACTATCTCCCTGTTCTATAGTGATAGTCACATCGCCTGAAATTTTATCGCCCACTTTAAAACTATTTGGGAATTGTGCTATAACATTTGGGCTCTTCCATCCAAGAATAAAAAAAGTGCCTAAAACGAAAAGTAAAATAATACTTGCCACATAAAATTTATTTACCATATTAATACATAGATTAAGTCATTATTAAAAAGTTTCGTACAAAGGTTTAGGAGACACTAGAAATGTAAGATACCAAATCTTTCAGCTCCTTAGCTCTCTTTCCTATAATCTCTTCTAATTCCTCCATAGAAGCATTTACTATTCCATTAATACTGCCAAACTTCTCTAATAATCTTTTAGCTGTCTTTGGTCCTACATAAGGAAATCCCTCCAATATAAACTGAATCTGCTCTTCCTTAGTCATAAGTATTCTGGAAGCTCTGATACTGGGTTCAGAGTTCTGCTTTTTCCTTGCAAGTACAGCAATATATTTTGCAGTATCTAAACTATTCTGAGTAAAAATCACAGGCACTCTATAATCAAAAACCACACTCAATAAGAAACCCCTAAAAGCATTCTCATGTATTCCACCTTCATAAATATCTTCATCGCTTATTCCTTCTATTATAAGCATATTTTTAGGATATTGATTTAAAGCTAATAACTGTGAAATAATTCTTTTATTAATTATAGAAGATTTAAAATCACTTATAGTCTTCCTTTCAATTGCAATTCCCTGAACAATATAATCTCCAACAGGTAATTGTGAAAACTCCACTTCAAAACCCATAGAAATCAAATGGGATACAACAAGAGAATTCTTCTCTCTATAATCCACAATTATATTTATTCTTTCTTTTTCCTTATCTTTCTTCTTAGAAAAAATATCCAGAAAAACCATTTTAATTTTCTCCTCTAAAATCCTCCAAAGTTTTTGGCTTATTCTTTAATTCCTGCCTTACTTTCTCAATAACAGAATACATGCTTTTCTCTCTTGCTCGTGAAGCATAATGGTGTATTTCGTCTCTAGTGTCTTCTGTCATAAGTATAAACAGTTTCCCAGGCGCTAAACGGGCAGTTCTTCCAGCCCTCTGTATTTTCCTAATAGCGCTAGGAATAGGCTCGTAAAATATGACTGCATTAACTTCAGGTATATCCAAACCTTCCTCACCAATTGAAGTCGAACATAAAGCATTTATTTCGCCAGTCTTAAATTTCACAATAACTTCTTTTTGCTCTTTTTGTGACAACCCTGTTTGAGCCCTATTTGCCTGTCCAAAAAAAGTGGCTGCTCTTACGCCTTCAAGCATATTAACTCTTCCAGCAATTTTAAGAGCAGTTTCCCTAAACTGTGAAAAAATAATTATCTTCGCCTTGGAATTTTCCTTAAATTCCTCTTCAACTACAAGGGCACACTGCTCAATTTTAGGGTGTTCAATTTTCTTAGCTAGTAATTCTGTCAAAGAAATCATTGCAGCATTAAACTCAGGCATTTTAACAAGACTCTGCACTCCTCTTGATTTTTTATCCTGCGCCTGTTTTATCAAACCTCTTAAATAATCATTTAGACCAGAAAGTGTTTGTGTCTCTAACAATTCCATAGCATGTGAAATTTTAATCGCCTGTGCAGTTAAAGACATTCCCCACATTGCAGAAAAATTCCTCTGCCCAACTTCTCTCGCAAGCCTAGTCTGCAATTTCAAAAGAGTTATTTTATTAGCAGGCCCGAATAAATAATTTTTAGCCTTTAACTCGTTTACTTTTGCATCAAAAATTCTTTTTAATAAAATTTTCAATTCCAAAAAAGAAGGAGGAAAAGGAACATCAATCCTAGTAAAATCAAGTTTCTGTAAATACTGACCAACATCGTCAGACTCTCGCGTTCTAACTTCTATCTCTTTAATGTCTAAATGATTGCATATTTCCTTAACTTTCGCTGCATCATGCCCAGGCGAGGCCGTCAAACCTAAAATCCTCCTGTTAGTTGCCTGCCTTTTATAATATTCAACAACAGTAGTATAATCATAATTTTTCAAACACCGATGAGCTTCATCAATAACAAGCAAAGAAACTTGGTCCATTTTATACAATCCTGCTCTTAAATCATTTGCGATGCATTGCGGTGTAGAAAAAATTATTTCCGCTGTCTCAAAAATCTTTCTCCTATTAGAAGCATGAACACTTCCAGTAAAAATCTGTAAATCGGCAAACAAATCAGGAAGATTCTTTGTAAAACTCTCAAAATGCTGCTCAACAAGTGGTCTAGTGGGCGCTAAAATAAGAATTTTGCTTCCAGGATATTTTTCTATCCTATTTGCAGCAAGCATAAGTGCAATAAGTGTTTTTCCTAAACCCGTAGGCAAAACAACAAGAGTATTAGCATCTCTAGCTGTCTCAAAAATCTTCTGCTGATACTCCCTAGGCTTTATTCCTATTTCAACCATGAAACTCTTATAAACCCCGAGAATTAAAATGTATCTATAAGGAATAAACTATTTTTAATTTCTGATTAATAATATCTTTAACTTTTAAATTTTTTACTTCTCCTAATTTCCTATAAACTAAACTTTTATGCAACGTGAATATCATGTCTAAGTAAATAAAAGAATCAAAAAGTATATCTCCTGCGCAGGATTCTTTTAAAAGAGATATTTCGTATTTCTGAATGCTTCTTCTTTTTGTTGTAATCTGACAAAAAAGGGTATTCTCTCCTTCAAGCGAACTAATAACTAATGCTGGTCGTTTTTTTGTTTTCGTTAAATCACTAAAAGGAAAATTGACAAGAGCAATATCGAACTTTTTAAGGTTCATTGCAAATAAGCAAAAGCCTCTTCATCTTCCTTTGAAGACCAAGATTCTGCTAATAATTTTTCATCTCCAAGAAAAGGGGTATTTTCCCAATCCTCATCTAATATTTCAAGTTGCTTAACTCTTTTCTCAATTATCTTACGGACAAACTCGCTCCATTTTATTTCCGAATATTTACGCATTTTTTTATATACTTCATCATCAATTGAAAGAGTTATATTTGTCATTTCCAAATAAGTGAGCTCACTTATTTAAATCTTTCTTCAATAAATTTTCTCTAACTAGAAAAATGTTTCTTTGCCCTTCTGATATGGAGAATTCGGTTGATTGTGCTACCGCTCATTCGAATTCTCCAGACAGAGAATTAGGAACTAAATGTAACTCAATTATCCTAATTCTCTGTAATAAGTACAATAAAATAATCCAAACCTTATAAAACTAAATCCCCAACAACAACGCATAAGCAGTAAATATAACGCAAACAAGCGCAAGCGCAGTCCAGATTACTCTAGAGCCAAATAATATCTGCGTGCCATCTAAATTAGAAATAGGAATCATATTAAAGAAAGCATAATATGCAGCCAGCTTTGCTAAATATTCATATCCCAATAAATATCCAACAAAAGAAATTAAAAGAACCATAACAATTCCAGCAGCTCCAATCAAGCCGTTATGCCAGTCAGTCATTTCACTATAACTATAAAACCCGAATCTTTTAGCAGCTCTGGATTTCAAAGCTCTTGTCTCATAAGTTAAAAATGCTGGAATTTTAATTAAACCTAAAGTGAATATACTAAAGAATAAAGGTAAAAATATTCCTGCAGGAGCCTCTTTCTTAAAATGATTGTGTTCTCTAAAACCATAACGATAAACTCCCCAAATTTTATGCTCTACATTTGCATCCAAAGAATAAGCAATAAGTTTTTTTGCAAATACAGAAAAAACAATTATAATAATGGAAAAAAGAAATACTTGTATAACTATAATTATATCTCCCTTGAATATAAAAGAAAGTGCTCCAATAATAGTAAACATAATAACTGCAATAAAAAGATGTGTCAATTCTGTTCTATTCATATAAAATGCGGGAAAGCCATTTATATAAATATTATGGCTCGAGCTGTTTTCATGTATTTTAAAAAACTACCCTATAATTACTCACTTTTGTATTGATTATCAAAGGAAAAAATCTCAAAATTCTTTAATATCTACTTTTTTGAGTATATTTTAGGCAAGCAAAAAGTATAAATACTGTACACTCCAGAATTTAACATGTTAAGAATCAAAAAAATCAGCGATGTCATAGGAAAGAATGTACTTACCTCAGAGGGAGATTTCTTCGGGCAAATTGAAGATGTTAACCTTGTTGATAACAAAATCGATGGATGGAAAATCCGGGTAAGCTCAGGATTCTTAAGCATGTTTGGAGGAGCCAGAGGTGTAATAATCCCACACCAATTTGTAAAAGCAATGGGAGATGTTGTAATAGTCAATAAAGGACAATTGCCTCTTCGCGAAGAAGCTTTAATGTCCGCAGGAATGGACTCATCAGAAGAATCAATGTAATTTCTTAATCCTTAGAACTTTATCCTTTTAATCTTAAAATCCTCTCCTACTTCTCTATCAATAAACACAGCTCTCCCTTCTTCAGCTTTTCAATTTATTGTTACATCTAAGGGTGTTATATGATTAAAAAATTATGTTTTTTTATTCAATATTTTTTTTAAATTTTCTAAAAACTCATTTGTGTCTGCAAAATAATTTGGATACGCTTTTCTTAGATCATTTGTCGCATCAACTCCAACAAGGACGACATCATACTCTTTCTTCCCCTGATTTCTTTTTTCAGCTTTTGCGTAATCAGAAATACCTTTTTCTTCTTGTCCTTTAGGATAGCCAGTTATATTAAGCTTTTCTCCTGCAATATCTAATTCTAAAAGGAAAAATCTCAAATTTGGTCTCTCTTTAGAAGCTTTTTCAAAAACTTGAACCGCTTGTGCCCAGCCACTCATAACTCGAATAACTTGCAATTCTTCTTCCTTTTTTTTTATTTGAGAATATAATTCTTTTTCATCGGTTGGAGTGTTTGGAACAAGAGATGTGTTCTCCATTATGGCAAATGCAGAACTTACCAATCTAAAAAAGTATATCCATTCTCTTTGACCCTCATTTGATTTAATTGCTTGTCTTGTAAAAAAATCAACGGTTTCAATAGCCGTTGCCCATAAGTGCTGTAATTTAGACCTTATTTGAACCTCTACAAGCAGACCATTATAATCTTTCTTCCCCTCCTTATCACTCTTATACCTATATATCAAATGAATACTTCTATATCCATCTTCTTTCGGATAAGTTATATAATCTTTTTCATTTACCTTTTTGTGTTTTAAATCTCCTTTAATATAACTTTCTTTATACAATCTTTTAGCCAATTCGACATTTGACATAACAACCCTGCACCCTGCTATATCCTGCATTTGTGAAAGATTCATAGTAGGATTATTTCCATAATATTTTCTTTGAAGTTTTTTCAAAATAGAAGGTAATCTCTTTAGTCTTTGAACCGCTAACGCCTCTTTATCGATTTTTTTTGAGACTCCTTTTAATCTTTTCTTAAATATGTGCATGGGATATCTATGAATCGCTCTCCAATTGTCTAATATTTCAAGAGCATTTTCCTTTTCTTCCGTTGAACTAGTTTCACTAATCAAAACATTTCCCGCCCAGTCTATCTTTGATTTACTAAAACCTTTAGGTTTTGTCCAAACCATGTATTTTTGAGGGCTTATCTCTATTTAAATCTTTGTTTTGCGCGGTTGATATAGGGCTAAATAAGTCATTTTTAAAGTATAAATTAACTTTTGCGCGGTTGATATATATTTTATAAGTCATTTTGCGCGGTTATTTACTTAATCTAATCAAACTCAAACCTTACATCTCCTAAATCTAAAGTGTGTATTACTTATTCTTATAGCGTTTTATTTTCTATCCCTAACGTTTTCTCATTTATAATAAATCAAGGTCTAACTTACGCTTCTGGGAGTTATATTCCATCAGCACGATTGACTGAAGATTTAGAAATGCAAATAAAAGGCATAAATAATATCTCAAATACAATGTATGTAATCTCCCGAGAAAAAAAGGGTTACTTCATCCATAAATACATTTCTAGAAGATAAATATAACTAATTGTCTAGCTATATTCTTTTCTAAGGCAAGATTTATATATCCTCGCCTCTACTTTTAAAAATGGTAAACGAAGGATTCGCATACGGTGGATTTACTATCCTCTCAAGTCCTATTTTCGTTGAAGCAATTCTACCCTTCTTACTGGTATTCACAATCGTATTCGCAATATTGCAAAAATCTAAGATTCTAGGTGAGAATAAAAGGCAGATTGATGCAATAGTTTCTCTCGTCATAGGTCTTTTAGTAATTTCATTTGGTAGGGCAGTAGGAATAATTGTTCAACTAATTCCTTTTCTCGCAGTAAGCCTAGTTATTATCCTAGTACTAATGCTTATGTTAGGCTTCTTTAACAAAGAAGGAGACTGGGATGCAGCATTCCCAAAGGGTCTCAGAAGAGGACTCGCAGCTGTTGCAATAGTCGCTCTAATAGTTGCTGTTGTTATTATCACAGGAGCCTGGCCTATAGTCTATAATTATATAATAAGCAGTGGAGGTTCATCAATATTCATTAACGTTTTATTCATAATAATAATTATCGGTGCCATAGCAGCAGTCCTTTATGGTGGTGGCAAGAAAAGTTCTTAATACAATTTACTAACCGAATAACGAAACATATTTAAATAACTTTTAAGTAACTAACCTATGGTGTACAATATTCCTGATATTCTAATGAGTCTAGAATCGCTTGGAGCTTTTGATTACATCCTTCCTTTTCTATTTGTATTTGCAATTGTCTTCGGTATTCTAAGCTCAACAAGATTCCTTGGTGATAATAAAGCAGTATATGTAATTGTCTCTCTAGTTATCGGTTTAATGACTCTGCGTTGGAGCTATTTCTTCTCAGACTTCCTAACACAAATATTCTCCCGTCTTAGTATAGGTCTAGCTGTTCTTTTAACAGTGCTTATTTTGGTAGGAATGTTTATCAACAAAGACGAAACAAAATACTGGGGATGGGGCTTAGCAACTCTATCAGGAGTAATTATTCTTATAATACTATATCAGACTTTTGATTCAATGGGCCTATTAGGTGGATTTGAATCAGATACAGCGGGTCTTATTATCCTAGGTGTTTTACTTGTAGGTTTAGTAATTGCTGTTGCAACAAGTGGCAGTGATCATCAAAAAAGCAGCGGAGAAGGAATATTTCTCTCAGGATGGGGTAAGCCTCCTAAATAAAAAATGCCACAAGCAGACGTTTCTTCAATAGCGTACTTTGCACCAATAGCAGCATTCTTATTAGTCTTCCTTGTTGTTTACGCTATTCTTGTGAAATCAAAAATTCTAGGTGAAAATAAATTATTAAATCTCTTTGTCTCTCTGTTCCTTGCAACAATGTTTGTTGCTTTCGCAAGCGCGAGACAATACGTGCAAACAATAGTGCCTTGGTTTGCAGTTATGCTAGTGGCTCTTTTCCTTGTGCTTATTCTAGTTGGTCTAGTTGGAAAACCATCAGAATTTATGAATAAAGGTATAGGAATAGCATTTGTCGTACTCCTAGGACTTGTATTCCTAATTTCCGCATTATTTGTATTCTCAAACGTTTTCATAAGTCTCCTTCCTGGTCCAGGATATGGAATGAACGCAGATCCAAAACTAATGTACTTTTTAGACTGGTTATATTCTCCAAGAATAGCAGGAACACTTTTAATAATAATTATTTCAGTAGCAGTAAGCTGGGTTTTAGTAAAAAGCAAGTAAGACTATCCGTATTGCTCTTCATACACTTTCTTCAATTCTTTTGTTAAGATTTTCTTTTTAACTTTAGGTGTATTAAAAAAATCCTCAACTATTTCAGCAGGATTTTTTTCTTTTTTAATAGTAACTTCATCGTCTTTAACTTCAAAAACAGAATTTACAAATTTATTTTACAACAATTCCTTCTTCAACTGCTGTTTTTACAACACCAATCTGCTTTTTCTTTTTTTCAAATTCTTCTGGGGTAAGGCAGATTATGTCTCCATCATATGGGAGATCCCAAAGAAGATAAAATTGAGGAGCTCGCTTGTAGGATTTTTTATTTTTAAAATCCTCAGATATTATCATAATATCTATATCGCTATTACTAGTATCTTTTCCAGTTGCTTGTGAACCAAAAAGAATGACTTTTTCTATTCTAGCTACCTTTTCAGCTTTTATAAAAAATTTTTCCAACAATGCTATAATTTCAGTTTTTTTTCTATCCATTCTATTACCTCCTGAGCAGTATTAATGAATTCTTCAACATCTGCTTTTTCAAAATCTTCGGCAGGTATTTTTTGGGCTATATCTGGATAACGAGTCTTTTGATATACTGGTTCTAATTCTGATATCTTTACAAGAAGTGGACTTGGTAAACCTAAATCTTTAGCAAGATTTGATATACTATGGGTCTTTTTTAATAAGTGTTTTTCTTGTATATATAACGCTTTTAATGCTTTTTCGACAGACTGCTGACTAAGAAAGGAAGCTGTATCTAACAAATTTCCTTCAAAATTATATTCTGCAGCCTTTAAATCATGCAATGCCTGTCTCCACCAATTACTTATTTCTTCCTTCATAATCTACCAAATTAACAGATCTATAAAAAAGTATCTTTTGCCAACTTTTAATATGCCAAGAATTACTTTTTTCGTAAACTCCCCACTTTAGTTCGTGAGAAAGAAAAAGTAATTCTTGAGCATGCTCAAGAACGCGAGCACGCCCCGGAATTTATTCCGAGGATTCTTGACATAGTCCTCTTTTATAGCACAACCTTATAAAAATAGTAAATCTTAAGGAATTTCTCCACCACTAATAACTTCTTCTTTTGATTCTTTTGTAGTTCTCTGTCCTATATTCTTCAACTGTGGCAATAAAGCCTTAAATGATTTTTGAGTTTCAGTTAATTCATATTTAATATCCCTAACATCTGTAACATATTCTCCGACTTTTTGCAGTAAAGAAAGTTGAAGCCTATCAATAATTTGCTCTAATCTTCTTAATCTTTCATCAATATTCCCAATTCTTGCTTCAGCTACTGTTCTAAAATCAGCTAACTTCTCAAACTTCTCTTGCAAAGGAGCAAGTTTCTCACTTACAACCTGTTCTGCAATCTCGCTGATTATATCAGAACTCATCTCTCCCTGATAAGGCTGATATGTCCCATATTGATCGTAAGCTCCTCCTGCATTTTGACCACTTGCAACAGAAGAAACTCCTCCTGCATAATCTCCTCCAGCATAATCCTGAGTAGCCGCCCCATAAGAACCTGGTTGCTGTGAATACATTCCTCCTGCAACCTCTCCAGCAACCTCCTGTCCTATAATAGAAGGCTCCATGCCTTCATAAGCACCTTGTGACTGACCACCATAAGAAGGATCTTGGGGAACTGGTATATTGGATGCCCCAGGACTAGGAATATTAGGTAAATCTCCACTATTTTGCACTCCAGAAGAAAAAGAAACAGCATCTTTAATTTGTAATTGGGAAAAAGAATCTGAAACTTGCTGTAAAGGTACTCCTCTCTGCATCATGCTCATTCTAATCTCCTGCTCTGATTTTCCTTCCTTCTGCATTGCCCTTATATCTTCAATAGTTCCCATTTTATTTCCAACCTAAATTATTTCTCTCTAAACAAATCAAATTGCCTTTGTAAAATCATTAATTCCTCTTTCCTAGCACTTTTATCCAACTGCTCTCCAAAACGCTTTAACATATCCTTAATCCTTTTCTGATCTTCTTGTAATTGTATCAAAATAGTCTTCATCTCTTGTAAATCTCCAAAGCTACTTTCTCTTTCTTTTACAAATGTCTGCCCTACTAACAACATCCTATCTTTCAATAATCTTTGTCTATCCTCAAGATCCCTTATTCTAGTATTTATATCTGAAAAAAATTGTTGATATTGCTGCCCAGCGTATTCATCACCCATATTATTTATAAACATCAAGGGTTTAAAATAGTTTGTATATAGTCAACGACTTTAATGTTTGTCGTTGACTTACAAAGAATTAGAATAATTAAATTCCCTTTAGTTCCTAATTCTCTATCTGGAAAATTCGAATGAATGTAATATAAGTCTTTCACCATAAAGAAAAAATATAAATTAACTTTTTAAAACTGATATATCACAAAACCCTTCAAGGTTTGTTCGTGGTTTTGTGAGACCTGGGAAATCCTCATAATCCACTAACCTCTACCTAAAGGTAGAGAATTTCACGAGGGTTAAAAAACAACCTTTTTGATATCATTAAACATTCAAGTATCAATGAATAAATACTCAACAACAGAAATCTATTTAATCATCATAAAACTCTTGCCATAAAGAAAAAATGTTATTCAAAAAAGAGTCACCGCTTTATGCAACTGAAATAGAATTAAGACAGGGGGAAGATATACTTTACATAAATTATCTCCCAGCCTCTTTCGTACCTTCCATAGCAGAAAACCCTCTTGTAATGGCAAGGACAATAGAAACTCTAACAGAAAACCCAACCATCTCTCGCGTTGTATTCGTACAACAAAGAAATTATAACTATCCTCAAGAACAGGTTCTTCTTTTAGCAGAAATAGCGCGTGCTTATAATTTTCTTATAAAACAGGAGGCTCTTCTCTCTTCTCAAAAATTAGGCTTATTCGGAAATACTCCTCAAGTTTATGAAGATCTAAGCTACCTGCTAGAACTTTTAAAACAAGACCCTATAGCTTGTTATCTGGAACTACATGAAAGAATAAAATCAATAAAAGCACAACTAGAACAATTCCAGAAACCAAGTCATAGTTCTCTTATGAATTATCTAAGAGCTCTAGAAAGATTTTTTTCAATACTTGAGAATACAAAACTCCTAAAAAGTATTCATGATATTCTTCCAAATTATAGAGCAGGCAATAGAGAAATATACTCCAATGTATTTCGTCCCGAAGTATTGCCTAACTTTACATTCACAAGACTATCAGCTCAACTTCCCTCCAATTCTGAATTCGTAGATCAGTATAATATAGAATCAGAAGAAGAAACAATTACTATCACTATCTTAAAACAAAAAAATGATCCAAAATATTTCTACCATATAATGCCCCCAGAATTTTTATTAAGTGAAGAACACCATATGTTGTTGAATCTTGCTCGTAATGTATTAACAGAACACCGACCTAAGGCAGAAGAATTTACAGATCCAACAAGAACAAGACAAGTGTTCTTCAATGTTTCTAGAGATATGCTTTCAGAACTAGCAACTACAAAAAACATAAGCATCAATCATAGAGAACTGAACAATCTTGCAAAAATTTTAGTAAGGCATACCATTGGATTCGGTCTCATAGAAGTACTTCTTATGGATAAAAAAATCCAAGACATTGTACTAAACGCTCCTATAACACAGAACCCAATATTCATAAGACATGAACAATATGAAGAATGTGTAACAAATATTATTCCTAGTTATGAAGATGCAGATTCCTGGGCAGGAAAACTTCGTCTTCAAAGTGGCAGGCCATTAGACGAAGCAAATCCTGTTCTAGACACAGATCTTGTATTCGAAAATACTCGTTCAAGAGTTGCAGCTATTACAGAACCACTATCTCCCAACGGTCTTGCTTATGCTTTCCGCCGTCATAGAGATAAACCTTGGACACTTCCTCTTTTCATTAACAATAAAATGCTTGATTCTTTCTCAGCAGGTCTATTAAGCTTTATGATAGACGGCTCTCGAACATTGCTAGTAGCAGGAACTAGATCCGCAGGAAAAACCTCTCTTCTTGGAAGCCTTATCCTAGAAATACTACCAAAATACAGAATAATAACAGTAGAGGACACTTTGGAATTACCGATTGATTACTTAAGAAAACTAGGTTATGATATCCTTAGAATGAAAGTTCGATCAGCTCTCTTAGCAGGCTCAACAGAAATAGCTGCAGCAGAAGGTATAAGGACAAGCTTGCGTTTAGGAGATAGTGCTCTCATTGTTGGAGAAGTAAGAAGTGAAGAAGCAAAAGCATTGTACGAAGCAATGAGAGTAGGCGCACTAGCAAACGTAGTAGCAGGTACGATTCACGGTGACTCGCCCTATGGTGTATTCGACAGAGTTGTTAACGATCTAAACGTTCCAATAACTAGCTTTAAAGCAACAGATTTAATAGTGGTTGTCAACCCAATAAAAACCCCTGATGGCTTACATTCTATCAGAAGAATTACCCAAATAACAGAAGTACGAAAACATTGGACTCGTGATCCCCTTGAAGAAAAAGGTTTTGTTGATCTTCTTAGATATAATGTAGAAACAGATAAATTAGAACCAACTCAAGAACTTATCAACGGCGAATCAGAAATAATAAAAAGCATAGCAGGAAGTGTAAAAGGATGGGCAGGTAGCTGGGATGCAGTTTACGATAATATAATTCTTCGTGGAAAAATAAAACAAGAAATCGTTGATGCAGCTCTTAAATTAAATAAACCAGAAATTATGGAAGCAGATTTTAACAACCTTTCAAATCATATGTTCCACAGAATTAGCGATGATATAAGAAAAAAGAAAGGTCTTCCAAGTTCAGAATTCGTCTTTCCTGAATGGAAGAAATGGTTTTATGCTGCGATAGAACAACTCTAAACTACTTCAGCCCCTTCAACGCAGCCTTCGCTTCCAGCGTAGCCAACCTTTGATCAATCTCACTCAATCGACGAGTATAACTTTCAAGCTTTAACTGATAAGATTTAGTTTCTAGTTTGCCTCTCTGCAAATAATCCCTTTGCAATTCCCTTATTAGCTCTGTAACTCTCTGTCGTTCTAACTTCAATCTTTTGCTCTCGGAAGTAAACTTAAGTACATACAACCTCTGCGTCTCTAAATCAATTAATTCTTCAACAACTAAAGAGAGTTTCTTTTCATACTGTGCCATAGACTCCTGATACTCTTCCATACTCATTTTCTTCTTCTGAAATGTATCTTCCTGAACAACTTTCATCAATTCCATAAGTATCTTCTCTTCTTGCTGTAGTTTCTTTATTCTCTTCTTCAGTAATTCCAATCTTCCAATCTTATAAGAAGTAAATGTCAATAAAGCTAGGAATAATACTCCTAAAGAAATTTCTTTAGGATTATTCTTTAAATAGTAGCTTAGTTTTCCTATCTCTCCTTTTACTTCTAAAGCATAAGTTACTTTAGCTTCTTTTGCCCTTAATTTGGCCTGACTATATTCCTGTCTATTAAATGAAAGCTGTGCTAGTTTTAGAATTCTTTCAGTTCCAGAAGTAGAAATTCCTTTTTCAGCCGCTTGTTCTACTAATTTTTGTAATTCACTCATTGTCTGTTTAGATTCAATAGCATCTTCCACTCCTTGCTTAACAAGCTCATAATTCTTTGTAATTTGCTCATAGGAGAAAGTAGATAAAGCCCCCCGTGATTGATTCAATAACTTTTCCAATTCAGTCATATCAATCCCTTCTGCTTTAGCTTTAGCAATTAAATCACCCATATCTTTTACTAAAGATATTGCTTTAGCATCTCCTACTTCTGTAATCTGAACTACTATTTTTTTATCTTCTGTATAATCTCTCCCGTCATCTAAAGTTCCCCTAATATGTAAAGTTATTTCTTCCTTTCCTAATTGCAGGAAAGTAGGTGAAGTAACACTCAAAGAAACTATTCTCGACTCTCCAGGATTCAATAAAGGCAGGTTAGAAGGAATTACAGTAATATACTTGGCTATCTTTCCTGTCAATGTAAAGCTAATATCTTTAATAGTATTATTAGTATACTTATTCTTTATAGTTAAATTAATTTCATTTTCTTTTCCTCTTACTAAAGAATAATCAACAGTACTTCTTACGCTTTCAACATTACTTCCTCCGCCGCCTCCGCCTCCACCAGATCCACTAGCACTATCGCTGCTAGGAGTAGAAGGCGCAACATAATCTCCATCCAAACTTCCACACGCAGTTACATATACTCCATCAGAAACATTATAACAGCTTAAAGTTATATTAACAGTGCTTGATAAAATAGTTCTATTAGTTGCGTGTGTAATTATAGTGCCAGATGAATTATAACCCCATGCATATAATACAAAACTGAAAGTACCTGGACTCAAGTTAGGTAAATTATTTAAATTCAAAGTAATATTAATATTATTATAATTACGATTACTATCAGAAATATTTCCATATGTAATACTTGCATTCCCTTCACCAACACTAAATCCAGAAGGCAATGTCCAGTTAAAGCTAACATTGTATGCAGTCGTGCCAGCCGAACCATCACCTACAAGATTACGCATATACCCGACTAATGACAAATTACCTTTGGTCAACTGTGCGCTAGAAGTAGCAGATTCAATTACCTCAAATAAATAAGGTCCGCCAGTAGTTGAAACAAGAGTAGCACTTACATTATTACTTGCTATATTTGACCTAGAATAAATATCATTAATAGTTATAATCGCTCCATCTTCCTTAATTTCAGTAAGGAACGTTCCATTAATTTTAACACTACTATTTGCCTTTGCGCTGATAGTATAAGTATCAGATGGTTTCAAATAAGAATTATCAAAATAGATTCTTCCTTCTGCTAAATCATAAGTGAGTCTCATTCCCAAAGTGCAGTTATTATTAGAATACTGAGCATCTCCAGTATTACTAATATTAAGTTCTCCTACTCTTTTATTTTCATTAAATCCTGCAGTCTGTCCTAATGTGGAAGCAGGATTAACGCTCCACGTACAATCCCAAGTTGAATTAAAAGTTTGATTAACAGAATTGTTTGAATTTCCTAAGCTATCATTAGCTAATACATTATAAGTATAATTACGCTCGCTTCTCACAAGAGTTATATTTCCAGTATAAACACTTCCAGTAAGAAGGCTCATGCTTTGATTATTCCAAGCACTACCATTATAATATTGTAAAATAACACTTCCTACTCCAAACACGCTTTCCACAACACTAACATTAAATGTAATATTCTTGTAAGGATCAACATCATCACTACCATTAGGAGAGAAAATGATGTTTGATATAGCAGGAGGTGTTGTATCAAGTATAATGCCCCTTGTAGAAGTCATATTTCTATTGCCTGCTAAATCAATCACACTAACGTTATAAGAATAATTTCCATCTATAAGTCCCGTCCAGTTTGTTATTCTTTGACCATTTGTGAAAAGTGAACTGTTTACTAAAGCTGTTGTGTTATATAAAGCAAATGTAATATTTGCATCATTTGTTTCTGTTACAGTTACATTCACATATACAAAACTTTGCGAAAGATTAGCTCCTGCGACAGCAGTTCCAGTTCCATAATCAATTAAAGGTTTTGTTGTATCAATAATTACAGTATTATTTGCTACATTGAATACATTTCCTGCGCTATCAATTATTCCGTAAAACCACTTATAGATACCATCAACAAGACTAACAACTGTTCCAACAACTGTATTAACAACTCTCCCGCCTAAACTAATAGTAGTCTGATTTACCAAATCATTTGTTGAATTGTAAATATTGAGGGTAGTATTTACGATTCCTAGATTATCACTAATATTTGCTGTAAAATTCTGACTTGAAGAATTTGCATAAGTCCCATTAGAAGGAGAAGTTAAATTTCCACTCGGCAATGTAGTATCAACTAAAAAGATTCTTGTTGAAACATTATAATTTTTTGAAGCATCAGAACAATTTATTGTCCAGTTATGGCTTCCCTCTATCAAGCCCGAGGCATTCAAAATTGTAGCAGTATTGTTTAAAGTTGAGCCATTATTATTCTTATAAACATTGTCTATATACAAACTGCAATTTAATGTTGTTGAAGTCTCATCTATTGCAGTAAAATTAAAATTAATATTTGTTAAAGAAGTATTTGTATTATTTGCAGGAGAATTTAGAGTTATTGATGGAGCAGTATTATCAAGCAAGTCATAATTTATTGAAACATTATAAAGTTCAGGTGTATAAGAAACACTATCAGTTGCAAAATCGAATTTATACTGGAAATATGTATTATTTGCAACTGAAAGATTTTGCGGAGATGTCAGATTTGCTCCAAGATTTGTGAAGCTTTCTCCAGAACATGCAGAATCATTACAAGATTGAACAGAGAGATTTAATCTTAATGCTCCTCGCTTGTAAATACTAAGAATTTCAGAAGCTGATAAGCTTCTGTTCCAAATAGCGACTTCGTCGATGATGCCGTTAAAAGGATACTCAGCCGGAGGTGCCGCACCCATTTTTACCGAAACGTCATTCGTGGCGATAGGTCCTGTAAAGGATCTGGTCACCCCTGTATCTACCCCATTAACAAAGGCACGCATAGTTGCTCCGTCCCAAGTAGCAATAACATGAGACCATACATTCAACGGAACATTACCGGCAGTACCAAAATAAGTTTGGGCACCGCCTTGTATAAACAATGCAAAATATACAGCAGTCTCATGCCTCCCTAAGACATAAGAGAATTTTGGAGAATCACCATATTTGGCAACTATTCTTAAATAAGATCCATTAGCTGTTGGATACACCCACGCTCCTAATGTAATCGCAGTAGTAATGTTCAAACTCGCCCCATTCCCAGCATCAATATAATCATTCACCCCATCAAAACTATAACCTCCATTCAACTTTCCAGAAGAATTCCAAGTAGAGCCATTAACAGTCCCATTATTCCCGTTTCCAGAAAAATCATAAACTCGTGTGCTGTTTTCTCCATAAGAAGAATCATTATTAAAATGCATCAACAAAACATTTCCAGTCATGTTTGCCCAGCCTAAATTAGTTTCAACAGCTTGATTATTTGGAAGTTCCTGCTGATAATATCCCCCTTGCGTCCAAGAAATATTATTCCATTGCGAGTATCCTGGATTAAATATCTGACTTGTAAAAGTTCCATTTAACCTCGAAGAATTCAACTGCACAAATCCAGAAGAATTATAAAAAGTCCAGCTGTAAGTTCCTAAATTAAAATTGCTTGAGGAATTATCGACAAATGTTGAAGCATAAACTAAAGAAATAACTAAAAGAACTATTATAATTATTAAGAAGATGTTTTTCTCTAAATTAATCATTGTCTTTTTCTTATTATACCTCTTTTTTGTTTTACCATTTCACATCTTCTCCAATCAAAGACAAAAGTATCTCAATAATTTTTTCAAACGTATCCTTATTTTCTTCGTAAAAATCGAAAGGAACATCTTCTCCATAATCAAGGCGATTTCTAAAGAAAGACATTTGAGCTATTAAATATGCTTCTTTCTCGCGTATCAATGCCTCTAGAAAACCATGCATTTCAGTACGTGGTTTGTCAAAAACTTCGACATCATAATGTTTATATATATCTCCACTATTACTAATATTATGAGAATCGAAATTAACCAATATATTGTTGCAGACAGTGAGATTTGCCATGGTAAACCTACTTTCAAAGGCACAAGAGTCATGGTTTGGCAGGTCTTGGAAATGCTTGAAGCAGGTATCCCTATCGAAGAAATAGTTACAAGTTTCATAACCCCACTCACAAAAGAGCAGGTTAAAGCAGCTTTGCACTATGCATCCACTATAGCCAAAGGCAGGGACAATGTCGTCATTGGAATGGAAACCAAATAAACCTAAATTCTTATTGGATGAAAATGTTAAGAAAAAATTACTACTATTCCTAAAGTCAGAAGAGTATGATGTAGTATTCAAACCGAAAGGACTTTCTAACGGTAAACTAGCAGAGTTCTCTAAATCGGAAGAGAGAGTATTTGTCACAAATGATGATGACTTCTTAGGATTTACTAAAGAAAAACTATTCTCACTAGTCTGGATAAGAGTTTCACAGAATAATGAAGAATTGCTGATTGATTCTTTTTCAAAACTACTCAGAGAGTTAGATTCAAAAGACTTCAAAGGTAAACTCATTGTCTTATATGAAGAAAAATTTGAAGTGACCCAGTTAACAGAAGCGTAAACATTATGCTTCCTATTATCAACCTCAACCTTCCTAATAAATCCTCTAGTACACTCATTCCACCCAATAATTCCTATTTTTTCTTCTCTCATTTTATTCTCGTTCATTTCCCACTCTATTGTATTATCCATCATTTTAAGTTCTATATCAGACTTATCGAAATATTTATATACACATGAATACTGTGATTTCTGTGTTAAACCATTATGGTCAAAAATGCCTAACGTTACAATATCAGTCCCTGAAGATTTAAAGCATAAAATGGATACGTTAAAGACAGTCAACTGGTCAGAAGTATTCAGAAAAGCAGCAGCTGAATTTATACATAAAATGGCCTTGGTAGAATTTCTGGAAACAAAACTTTCTCGATCCGAATTCACCGAGGAAGATGCACAAAGACTAGGAGAATCAGCAAAACAGGAAAGATTAAAGAGGTTAAAACAGCAAGGTATAGTATAAATGAAACTTATACTAGACACCAACTCATTATTCAGTTTTTTCTGGAGAGGATCACTAGTAACTAAATTACTTCTTAAAGAGCATGAATTATGCTCACCAGAGTTTGCTCTTGAAGAATTAGATAAACACAAATCAGAAATATGCAAGAAGACGAAACTATCATCATCAGAGTTTGAAGAATTCAAAACACGGTTAAAAAATGCGGTGAGATTTATTGCATTTTCAGGATACTCCGATAAAATACCTGAAGCATTCGAACTCCTACCAGAACATCCTAAAGATATCGACTTTTTAGCATTATCCTTGAAGATAAGTGCTGCTTTAGTGTCGGATGATAAAGAATTATTAAAGCAATCAAAAGTTGAGATATTCAACAAGTCCAGATTATCAGAACTTCTATGAAGCGAAGCGTAAGCCTTATACTTCTCATTCACTCTCATCTCGCTTCCATATTTTAATTTTATTCTATACAATTCGCCATTCATATTATCGAAATCAGTGTAATCTGTAGGATTCTGCCATTCCATCCTAATTTTTACCTCTTTTTTTGTTGTTCTTCTCATAAAAATCTACTAAATATAAAACCAAATCGTTCTCAGACTGCCGTTTAACAAAATCCAAATCTAGAAGTCTCTGCTTCACGCTCTTTTTTATTCTTATAGTTGTATCTTCAGACATTCCCTCCTTTTAATAAAATACTATATTTAAATGTATTCAAAGTATAATTTGAATATTTAATATTCGTAAGATACAATATATTCCAAGTATACAAAGTATACTAAAGAGAAATGCTCTAATGAGCACCTATAAAAAAAGACTAAATCCATCCTCTTCTTTTTACACCTTCTTCAACAATTTGGAACTGCATGTTTTTCTCAGGCAAACTTCTATGCTTTCTCAAATACGCAGTCCTTTTTCCATTTTCATTTTCTAATTCAATTAAACACTTACACCAATATTTCAAAATATCTCCCCCAACCATTTTGTTCTCATCTTCCCATCTATAAACTTGGTTTGTTATAAGAACTGGAATTTCTTTCTTTCTTGTAATCTCTGCAAGTATTCTAATCTGTCTTACAAGTTCGGAATTAATTTTTTGTATTTCTTCTTCATTTTTATCTCGCGCATTTGCGAATTCCAGCCTATATAAGATAGTCATGCTATCAACAACAATCAAACTAACCTGTGCCTTTAAATTTCTAAGCAATTCATCAAAAGCCTTTTTCTGTTCGTTAAAAGTAGTAGGCTTTAACAAAATAATATTATTTAAAACAGTTTCATACTCTGCTGGAGTTAACTGCTTGACTCTTTCTACACTAAAACCGCCTTCTGTATCAATATAAATCACCTTATTACCCTTTTCTGCTTGGGACACAGCAGCCAACAAACAAAGATTCGTCTTACCAGTTCCAGGTCCTCCATAAATAACTGTTACAACATCAGACTCATAACCACCGTAAAGCCATTTATTTAAATCATAACTCCCAGAAGATATTCTTTCCATAATAAAATAAATAGTAGTTATTATTTAAACATGGGTATGTGCAATTGCATGACCTATAACACATTATTTTGCAATTGAACAGACGGAGAATCTCATAAATAAGAGAAATAGCTTATGTGATTCTCTGTAATTACCCAGAACAAATGAATTATGATCTGTATTTTTAAGATTGTTTTATCCCGAAACAAGATTCCCTAGATAAATAAAGTTTAAAAATAGAACTATTACTAATTAATTATAGTAAAAACTACATGAATACTTTTTCATATATCATAAGACCGAAGCGCCAGCAAGATCTTGCCAGTGTAAAAAGGAGTATAGAAAAAGGGATAAAACAAGCAGATAAATACAAAAAAGCTGGAGACCACAATTTGGATCATAAAAGTCTCCTAGGTAAGCTAAGAGCAAGAGAACAATATAGGGAAGCTATAAGACTATATGAATTCATAGAAGATGAAATAGATGACGTCTGACCTAGAAAATTTCAAGATCTGTCAACTCGTTGCCAAGAAGCACAAGAAAACATAATAACCAGAGCGGGTGAACTAATTATACCATATGATTATTTTCTTAAGTGGTTTGTATGATCAATAATTAACTTAGAATTTTATTAATTATAGCTCTTCTAACAATTCTTAATTCTAACTCTTACTTCTTTAAACCCTTAACCAAAACATCAAGGTCGCTCTTAATAGCTGAAACAGCGTCACTCACTTCCTTTTTTACAGTCTTTCCAGAAGTTTGAATTCTCATCAGCAATGGTTTAGCAGGATGGTCTCTCTTCCAAGCTACAAATTCTGCACCTTGTTTATCAAGGTATACTCTCAATATTTCAGCAACAGTAGTATTATCCAACTTAAGCTCCACCTCGTTCTTTTCTTGCTTTAAGATTTCAATATTCATACTATTCTTTCTCTAGAATGCTTTATAAAGCTTTCTTGAACTACACATTGTTAGAATAAAAAAGTATAAAAAGTCAAACCTTCTATTAGTTATGTATGGAGTTCACACAAGATTTAATAAATTCGCTTAATAACGAAGGTAAAAGTTTGTGTATTAGTTCAGAACAAATATCTCAAAAGCTAAATTTATTTTCTCCAAAAGATTTTCCAGAATTTTCCACAAGACTTTACTATTACTGGATATCTGGGGAAAAACCAGTTCCTTTATCAGTAGTGCTTCACGTAATGCAAAAAAGGAATATTAAATTTATAAAAATAAAATCCTTCTCCGTGGGTGGTGGTAATAAAATATCCTTACCAAAAGAAAAGAATATACTATTTTCTTATTTTCTAGGCTTACTTTTAGGAGACGGATGTTTAGTATACTCAAAAAGAAACAATTCTAGAGGAACCTATTCAGTACAAATATCCTTTAGAGAAAGAAAAGAAGCTGAAGAAGTCAAAGATTACGTAAATTACTTATTCAATATTAACTCTTCAATATATAATGAACCCGGATGCTGTAGACTTAACATTTATTCTAAACCCTTAGTTATAATATTAAATAAGAAATATCAAATCCCCTTAGGATTTAAATATGCTACAATAACAGTCCCCCTAATAATAAAAAACGGGTACAAAACTCAAAAAAAGGCATTTATCAAAGGGATATTTGATAGCGACGGAAATATGTATGTTCATAGAGGAAGTAAAACTATCCAAATTCGTCAGAAGTCAGAGCGTTTTATAAAAGAAATAAAAGAAGTTCTCGATTCTTTAGGTTTAAATTTTAAAGAGCCTTATTATGACAAAGCCAATGGATCTTATGTTATATGGTCTTCAAAAAGAGTTCTTGTGGATAGTTTTATAAAGCAAATTTGTGCTTTCTCTATTGAGCTCCCGTAGCTCAGCCTGGATAGAGCACCTGCCTTCTATCGAGAAGCACAACCTTAGACAATCTGTGTTAGCGAAGTAAGCAGGGGGTCGTAGGTTCAAATCCTATCGGGAGCGTCTTTGTCTTCCGTAGCGAGCAAGCCCGCAGTGAAACGAGGAGCTGCACAGCAAGAGAAGATCAAAGATAGTTTCGCAGCAAGAGTGAATCGAAGATAGTTGCTCGTAACAAGAGCAAGTCAAAGATTCTGATTAGTTATCAGCAAGAGTGAATCAAAAATCATTTTCACAGTAAATAAAATCAGACATACCATCCAATCATGCATCATTAGTTATCTATTCTAAAAGAAAAGAATTTAAATAACATTCCTTTCTTCTAAAAACACGCGCACGTGCCACAATGGTTACTGGGGTCGGTTGCAGCCCGACTTTTTCCAGGTTCGATTCCTGGCGTGCGCTTTAAAGGATTCGAAGTTATGAGAATCCTTAACAGGACACTATACGAACCTACCAGGTTCGATTCACGGAAACTTGTAAAAGTTTACGAATCCGCGGAACGAAGTTCTGCGTGAGCTAACGTGCACTTTCATTCTTCTAAAATCATATTCAAACAATAAAAACAAACAAGTCAATAGATTTATAAGCCTCAAATTATTCTGGCATCTACCACCAAAAACAAGGAGGTCAAAATGGTACAAGGATATTGTGTAAAAGATAAAAAAATGGTCGAAATGAAAGACCCAAAGGAATCTTTAACTGCAAAAGGAACAAAAATTGCTAAAGGCAAATGTCCAAATTGCGGTACAACAGTCTGCCGAATGGGCGGAATAAAGTAAATATTAAAATATTTTATTTTTAATTTCAAATTAATCTTTAGAAGTAATTAGAATAATTTAAATATAATTGGTTCGACCACTTTCCATGGTAACTCAGAAAAAAGAATCTATAGAAAAAGAAAGGCCAAAATTAACAATCGATGAATTAGCAACGTTTTGTAAAAGGCGCGGATTTGTCTATCCTTCTGGTGAGATTTACGGAGGCTTGGGTGGTTTCTGGGATTTTGGTCCAATTGGTGTAGAACTAGCCAACAATGTAAAAAAAGAATGGTGGAAATTCCATGTTAATCAAAGAGAAGACATGGCTGGTATAGATGGTTCAATTATAACTAATCCAAAAGTATGGGAAGCATCTGGTCACGTCAGCAGTTTCGTTGATATAGCTGTTGTCTGCAAAAAATGTGGCTATAAATCAAAAGTTGATAAACACGAATTAGGAAAAGTAAGATGTGACAAATGTGGCGGAGAATATGAAAACAAAGGTGAATTCAACCCAATGTTTACAACAGAAGTAGGACCAATAAAAACAGAAGCAATGAAAGCATATCTTAGACCAGAAACAGCCCAGCTTATTTTTGCTGATTTTCGTTTTGTGCAGGAAAACGCTCGCCTAAAACTTCCATTTGGTATAGCACAAATTGGAAAAGCATTTAGAAATGAAATATCCCCCCGTGAATTTCTCTTTAGAGCCCGTGAATTTGAGCAGATGGAAATAGAATATTTCATAGCACCTAAAATGAAATGTCCTTACATTAATGAAATTAAAGGGATACAAATAGAAATTTACACAGAAGAAATGCAAAAGAAAAATGAAAAATCAAAAAAAATGGATATTCTAAATGCCTATAAAAAAGGCTTAATAAAAACAGACTGGCACGCATACTGGATGGCTCTTGAATACAAATGGTTTACCTCTCTTGGTGCAAAATCAGAAAACTTTAGAGCTAGGCAACATACATCAGAAGAAAGAAGCCACTATGCAATAGATACTTGGGATCTTGAATATAAATTCCCTATGGGCTGGCGTGAACTCCAAGGTTTCGCTAATCGTGGTACTTTCGATTTAACCCAGCATGAAAAACACTCAAAAACAAATATGAGTATTACGGATCCACAATATGGAAAAGTTCTACCTGAAGTTGTCTGCGAACCAAGTCTAGGAGTTGGAAGAGCTATTCTAGTATTTATGCTTGATGCCTACGAACTTAATCAAAAAAGGGAGAATATTATTCTTCACCTTCATCCAAAACTATCAACATACAAAGCAGCAATTCTTCCAATTGTAAAGAACGAAGAAATGATAAAACTAGCAAAGAATCTAACAAAAGAGTTACAAGAAGAATGGAATATCATATATGATGAATCAGGAAGTATCGGTCGTCGCTATGCCAGAAACGACGAAATAGGAACTCCTATGTGTATCACCTTAGATGAACAATCACTCAAAGATAATACTATAACTATTAGAGACAGAGACACAACAGAACAAGTAAGAGTAAAAATATCTGACCTCCAAGAAATAATTAGAAAAGTCCTAAAGGGAGAAAAGCTCTTAGAACTAGGTAATCTGGTTAAAACTCGAGTTAAATAAATTTTTATCTAACAGCATCAAGATTCAAATATTTCAAAAGTTTTTCTGTTACTGGAAGTTTTAATTCATCAACAATAGCCAATAATCCTGCTCTTTCTCCATGAGTAATTTCTAATAAATTATGATTTTTCGCTCTTGGTAATCCTAAATTATCAGAATCGTTATGAGGTAAGTGATACGAATAAAAAACAGTTCCGCCTTTAATAGAATAAATTGCAACAGATGGACCTCTTCCTTGTTCAAACGACCCAATTATAGGAAATAACATTAATAATCGGAAAAAAGAAGTTATTTCCTAGATAGGGGCTAACTTTAAAGAAGTCCGAAAATTAAAGTTAATCACTATAAATACCTATCATTAATACTATCTAATACTTTAAGAATCTTAGCACTATCTAAATGTTCTGCTGAAACGGAATCGCTCACATCTGGACAATTTGAGTACTTAAAATGAAACGCTTTGTAGTTAGTACTTGCCATTTTATTTCTCTTTTCTCAATATATATAAAGATTGTTGTACTGAAAAAATAACTAAAAATATAACATGCTCAATAGATTTAAATATCATAAAAGGATATAACTGGGATGGCCTCACAACTTGCACTGCTCCCTTTTTTAATCATATTTATCCTAATAATAGCAATCATAATTATACTTGCCATCATTTTCTGGATATGGATGATTGTAGATTGCGCACAACGCAAGTTCAAAAACGAAACAGAAAAAATAGTTTGGATAATTGTAATCACTCTAGCCTCCTGGATTGGGTCATTAATATATTATTTTGTAATTAAGGTAGCTAATCCTAAAGGAATATCAAATCCTTGAATTTGTCTTTGGGACTTTTGGATGCATGAAAATTCCTCTTGATTTTGGAATTTTCTGCACAGAGAATTGTAATGTTAAGAGCAATTCTCTTGCTTCAGGAATGAAATTCCTGAGAGTGCTCAAAATGAGTAGATTCATCAAGCATCTTGACATCAACAAAATAAAACAAATAAA
>JAUSKH010000081.1 GCA_030647095.1 Nanobdellota archaeon
GAGAACTTTGAATGAACCTGTTGTTTTTATTGCTGACATTAAACCTCTTGAAAGATTTATACCATAAAGCCAGTCTAGAATATGTCTTGTTTCACCTGCGTATGCTTGGCCCCAATCTGGTTCTGCCATAGTATTTTCATACGATTTTTGTAATTCAGGTTTTGTAAGCGTAGAGTATTTCATCCTTTTTGCTGTTTGCTTGTTGCAAATGAATCTAACGATATTCCATCCTATTACTTCTCCTTCTATATCGTAGTCAGTCGCTACTATTATTTCTTTGGCTTTTCTCGAGAGTTTTTTTAAAAGATCATAGTACTTTTTTGTGTATGCTACTGATTTTATTTCATATGATGGGCGCCACATTATTTCAAAGATAGGCCAACCTTTCTGTCCTTTTTGGTAGGTGAGCCCAAAAAGATGACCTACTGCAGAAGCCACGATTATTTTTTCTTTATTATGTTCTACTTCATAATAATATACTCCATTTTCATTATATTTGGAAGGGTTTCCAAGAGAGGAAGCTATTTTTTGGGCTGCTTGTGGTTTTTCTGTTATAATAAGAATAGAATCTTTTTTTGGTTCGCGTATACTTATTCCTTCACTTTTTTCTTTTTTTCTTTTAGTAGTTGTTTTTTTGGTTGTTTTTCTATTGTATTCTAGTTGACTTGCCGGAACAGGCTTTCCAGGAGATTCAATAGTTGTTAGCTCTGCTATAGTTGGTTTTTGTTTTACTTCTTTTTCTGTTGTACGTTTAACATCTGTAATTGGAATAAAGTCTTCGACTGCCATTAATATTAGACTTTAGAATAAGTATATAGATTTTGGGTTTTAGTCATCGAGGGCGTAGTTAATGCCCGATTCAAAGCATGCGTCTCTTGACATGAGTTCAAGCTCTTCTTGTGGTGAAGGACCGCATGACAAATGGGTCCATAGGCTTAGAGCTTCTTGCCAGAGACGTTCGCTACGAGGTGTATTTTCTTTTGCAAGTCTGTCCATTTCTTCCTCTAACCTTTTTGTATTATAAGGACGATCGTTTTCAGAGGGAAAGATGCCTGAATTGTAGAGTGTGTTGTCTTTCATCTTTTTTATAAGTATGAGATGTTTAATAATCTTTTGGCGATTAAGATTAGATTTCAATAATTTTACCTTGGCGACCGACATTGATTACTTTTGTGCCATTTATTTTTTCTTCTATACCTGCTCCTTCGTGAATATGACCGTGAAGGAGAATATCGGGTTTGAATAGTTTTATTGCTTTCTTTATTGCATCACTGCCTGGAACGCCTGAGAATTCTGAAGTGCTGCCTGCAGGATGCATATGAGTTACCATTATCTTTTTTTCAATGCCTTTTAGATCTGCGTGAGCGCGCTTGAGAGTGTCAAATATCTCTTTTTCTGTTGTAGCTCCTGGACCAGGACCTATTGCTCCACCTGCCCCAAAGAACCCTATATTCTCGTATGTTACAGAATAACCATGAATATTTTTCATTCCGTATATATTAGCTAAAAAATCTGCTGTTGCAAAAGAATCCCAATTTCCTGGTATGAGTAAGACGTGCTTGTTTTTATCTTTGAAGGGCTTTATTATATTCTTTGTTTCTGTCCAGCCAGTTATATCGCCGCAGAGCACAACAAGATCTACATTTTCTTTTTCTGCTTTTTTAGCTAGTTTTTGTACAAGATCCGAGTCTCCATGGAGATCTGAGGCTGCAAGTATTTTTAGTTTCTTTTTTGCTTTTGGTGGCATTTAATAAAAAGGGAAAGAGGCGTTATAAGTTTTTGCATATATTTAAAAAATGAAAATTCCTGCTTTTTGGATGCAGAAGAAAGGTGTTTCAAGAATCTTTGTTGTTTTGTCTATATTAGTTGCAATCTTAGTTATCTTAGGAGTAATTGTATATTCTTATAGTGGAAAGTCAAATCAAAAAGTGAGCAGTTCATCTAATAATAGAATCAATTTCGCAAATTTAGTGTCTAACTCTAGCGTTGAAGAAATATCTGAAAAATTTAATGAAGATTTTGTTGAGTATATTCTATTTAATATAGGAGCTTATAAGTTGCATAATCTTCCTTTTAGTTCTGATACCCCTAAAATTAATTTTTATGTAGGTGAGAGTGTCTTTAATGCTGAGATTCAGAAGGGTAATACTATTGTTAAGAGAGGATTTATTGATGATGGTGATATTATTATCAGAACTAGTTTAGAGGAGGCTTCTAAGATGGTTAAGGATGGTAATTATGTTAAAAAGTCTTTTGAAAATGGGAGATCTACTTTGGAATTAAAGGCTAGCAAGACGACCTTATTTGTGAAAGGTTATATGGAAATTTATAACGGTATCAATGGAAATTAATAATTTATTATATTGTCTCTTCTTGACAGTGTCTACTTTTTGCTACTAATTCGGGTAACAGAAGTAGGGAAAAGTTTAAAAGTAAAACTTAGAGTTTAATATATAGGTTGTAACATATACATTATGATAGAGAAACAAACTTTAGGAAATTTTGAGAAAGTGAGGTTTTTTACCAGAGGTAAAAAATGATAGAGAAAGAAGAAGTGAAAGATAATTTTGACTTGTTCTTTAGGCGGAAGCCAGCATTGATGCTTGTGGCTTTGAGGAAGATGGCAAGAGCGAGATATGGTAGCATTTTAGCAAAGGAAGTGGATTGTACATATAGTCATGCTGTGAAGATTTTACAGAGCCTGGAGAGATTAGGATTGATAGTATTTGAGAAAAAGGGAAGAATCAAGCTTATTAAGCTTACAAAGAAAGGTCAGGAAATAGCTGAAAATATAGAGAATATAAGGAATGTAGTTGGCTAGCTTATTAATCGTTTTTAGTTAATTTTTATTTGTGTTCTTTTATCCGTGCTGACTAATATACTCTTTTAGTGTTTCTGATGATGGTTTAGTTTCTTTATCGTTTGATATAAATTTTAGATGTTGGTACCATTGTTGCCTTTCTGTTTCATCTAGAAGAGCTTTATGATCTCCGTACTCTTGTATAGCGTATCTCTCTCCTACTTCTAATAGCGCTAAGTTGCGGGCGTAGGATAGACAAGGTAGCATCCCCGCTATACCTAAAAGTATGACACAGCCTCTAAGTGTATAGTCTCTTGACATAGTTTACATTAGGCTAAGAGATATATAAAACTTTTTATGATCTTCTTTATTACCAGGTTCTACTATAATGGCTGCGAGCTTTTTTCCTATGGCCTGTTTCTGTGTTTGACTCTTTTGTTATACTTTCTACTCTCTCAAAGAATTTTGTTAAGCCTTCAATATGTGTGATTTTTGATTTTATAAGAAGACCTCGGAAGCCAGAGTCTGTTTGAATACCTAGTTCTTGAAGAATGGGTTTTATTATTCCATAGAGCTTTTTTCCGCGTTTGTCTAAATCTGTTAGAATACACACCTTTTCTTTTTTGTCTATTAATGGCGCTAGTTGCTCTATGCGCTCTCTAAGAGATACTGAGTTTTTATGGATTGCGTATACTTTTTCAAAACCATGATCTTTTAGAACTAACATATCGTTTTGACCTTCTACAAGTATTACATAATCTTTGTATCTTTCAATATCTTGTTTTAAGCGGTGGTTGAATTTCATTTTTGTATTGAGTTGTTTTAGATTTGTTATTAATATTGGTTTTCTCTTCTTTATGTATCTATCTTTGACTCATTCTCGCCTTGAGTGACTATCTTCGATATGCTGTTGCTGCGGACTATCTTTGACTCACTTTAATCTCTGATTCATTCTTGTTTTGATTGACTATCTTTGATCTGCTCTTGCTGTGCAGCTCCTCGCTATGCTGCGGGCTTGCTCGCTGTGGCAGACAAAGATGGCCCTGAGGGGATTTGAACCCCCGACACCTGGATTTCTACACATTTAGTCTAATACTAAATTAATTATAAGAGTCCAGTGCTCTAACCGAGCTGAGCTACAAGGCCATTCTTGTGAGAGGTTTGGAACGTTTAAAAATCTTAGCTTAAGATGTTGTTTTTTAGTATATACTACGGCATGATAAAGGTTTTAAGGTTTGATTAGAATAAAAATAAATGGTAAAAAGCGAGTTTATGAAATGGAAAAAAGATAGTGACAAGAAATTTAAAGTACCTTTTTTTAAGGTTAGACCTTTTGCTTCAATTATGACTGGAAAAGATAGGGCGATTAAAGAAAGTGCTTTGACTATGTTGTGTAATGTTGGATTGTTAAGTGAAAGTGTTTACGGAAATTATTCACCTCGAGCGAAGCTGTTTCCTGATTTTCCAATTGGAATGCGGTTAGGTGATAAAGGATTTTATTTTACTATAAGAGAAGACTGTTTGGATTATGCTAAAAAGGTAATTCCTCCAAATGCGGCTACCGTTAAGGAAAATGGATATTATCAAATACCTGAAAAAATAGAAATACAAGATTGGGCTGTGATAAGAGCTAAATGCGTTAGAAGAGATACTAGTTATAAGGTTATTCCAGAAGAGCTTATGAAAAGAAATATTTTATCTAAAACTAAAAGATTTAGTGTGGTTAGTGGTCCTAGGTCTCCTGAGAAAAGTATTTATTATAATTTAGAAGAAGAACCTAATAGTGTTAGGCCTGTTCTTCTTTATTTTGTTGAATATAAAACTGCTTTGGATTTTTCTAAGTCTATAGGGGTTGATAGTCTAAGAGCCGTGTAAGAAAATTGTTAATATTTTATCTGTAGACACGCCAAGTATGTTTACATTTTACGCATTTATAGAATTTGGTTTCTGATTCGTCTGAAGAACGGGTTTGCATTGTCCAGAAGTAGGCTTTATTATTTTTACATTTGGGGCATTTTATTTCTACAATGGGTTGAGTACTATCCCCTTCCTCTTTAATAACTGCAATACTTTCTTTCTTTTCTATTTTCTCTGAAGCCTTTATTTTGGGCATTTTTTTTGGTCTATGACCACAGCTAGCACATAAAGCCTTATCTTCACTTATAATAATTAATCCACCACATTTAGTACAGAATTCCATATTTTTACTTGTTTCTTTTTTGTCTTTTTGCTATATATACTTTTCTGTTAGTTACAGAAACCTCTTTGTGAGGGGTCTTTAAATGGTTCGAAGAATATTAATTTAATCCACCCTAGAATGGGTATTTTTAATACTGATTTGCCTATTATTCTATCTTTTGGAATGTTTGTTTCGTCTAGATGCTGTTGATTGTTGTTTTGGGTTATTTGTTGTGTGTTATGATCTCCCTTTGTTTGTACTGGGTTTAGACCGACAATTCTATGAATAATGGGGTGTTGGGTTGTTGAGTCTGTATTTGGCTGGAAAATAATAATATCTCCTATTTTGGGAATAGTTTCTTTAATAACTAGTATAATGTCTCCTTTGTTAAGACCATTCATCATTTTGAAATTGGAAAATTCACTTTTCGTTATATTTCTTGATTCGTACCATTGAGCGTTTTGTGACCACCAATTATCAAAATTTGATTCGTGATACATTGAACAAGATTCTACTACTACTAATGGAAGAGAGGTACCTGTAATAAAAGATACAATTGGGAAGAAAATAAATTTAATTAATATCACTATTAAAAGTAAAGAAACTAGCCAGGATTGCCAGGTATCTTTTTTAAGGAAAACCCAGAAGTTTTTTATAGATTCTGTAAGAGACATGTATAGTGGTGGAAAAGGGTATTTTTAAAAGTTAGTAATTAAGTGGCTGATGATTGGACAAAGGGTATCCCTCTAAATGGAAGCTTGCGTGATTTTGCTTCGCTTTCTGCTGTCCTCTTTGCTTCTTCATAGAGTTTTGAAGTTGCCAATTCCTTTGCTGTTTCATGGGTTTGCTCTACTGCATCAAAAGAAGAAGGTATTCCTAGGTGTGTTTCTCTATTAAGAATATAATGGTTCGGTGTCTTTTCTGCATATACTGAATGTAATCTAAAATTAATATCTTGGATTATTACATCATATCTAGGTAAATCGTTTTTTGTTCTTTCGCGTATTGTTATTTCGTGTGCTCCTAATGTACTTTCTAAAACCATAGTATCTTATTTTATTGGTATTTTATAAATTTATGTGTGATCTTTTTATAAGTATATTGTTGAATAATCTTCGATTCACTCTTGCTGCGACATTCCTCGTAGCGACTGCGGATGTCTCGCTGCGGTGAACGAAGATGCGGCCACGGGGAATTGAACCCCGAACACTTGCTTGGGAAGCAAGAATTATGCCGTTTAACTATGACCGCAATCATTGATAGAAACAGAAGGAGTATTAATAATTGTTTTTGTTTAAGTCTAAAATAAAATCTGTTAGACTAACGAAGAATACTATAAGCATTATACCGTCTATTGTTAAGCAACTTATGCAGATTCTTTTGAGAATGAAGAATTGTATGTAAAGAAAATAAGCTGCAAATAATGCGCCTAAAACACTAGCTGTTAGGAATATATTGTTTAGTGTAACTTTACGGACATGCTCGATAGTTCCTCCAAGGTAAAAGATTCCTAATAAC
>JAUSKH010000005.1 GCA_030647095.1 Nanobdellota archaeon
CCATCAAGTTAATAGAAACAGGTTTGGGAGAATATTCTGCTTTTTATTTATTCACCGAAAAAGATGTCAACGCTGCTTCTTTACAACTCAGTGCTTCTGATATCTATGGAAACAGTGTTGCTTTTACTCCTAAGGCTATCAAGGTAGAGCAAATTGGAAAATATGAGTTAAAACTGAGGTTATTCTATTACAACATACTGGCCCGCTATTGGTACTTATTTATTTTAGGTGTTATTCTGGTTATTTTGATAACTGAGCCGCTGTGGCATCGTGTTTATTTGAAAAGAAGTTTAAAAAGAGTAATTGAAAATGAAGAAAGAGTTATAGAGATGGAAAAAGACATCCAGAGAAAATACTTCAAGCACCATTCCATTACCAGAGAAGATTATGATAAATTAATGTTAAAGTATAGGGAAAAAGCAGCAGACCTAAAAGAAAAAAAGTTAAAATTACAAAAGAAAAGTTAAATAAGAAGAAGTGATAAGGAATTGTCTTTCTACAAAAATAATAAATTTCTTTTTCGCAGAAAAATGCCCTCTGTGCAAAGCAAGGAACTCTCATCAGTTTTATTTTAAATTATAGTCAGCAAAAATTTGGACGTAATGAAATGAAGTCGTTAAATCAATGTTAGAAGAAAGTTGCGAAGCAATTCCTCGTTTCCCGTATAGGTGTAGGTAACAAAATTTGCCTCAACAACATTTTGGAAAAGAAAATTGCCGATTAAATTATTTATCTTGACAATTTTCTTGTATCAATGATGGGCATTTTCTGTTTACTCACAGAGCGGAGAAAAAATTGAATATAACGATGTTATGTGCCCCAGACTTTACGTCTGGGTGCGGAGCAAGTTGAGAAAAGACCGAGCCGGTAAGTTCTCATTGTGTCATTAAGACCGCCATTCTACTCTCTCAAAAAATCATCTAATTTTCGTTACAAGTGCTTCTTATATTCCAAACAATACCTCCTGTATTTGGATTAATACCAGTTGCAAAATCAACCCAAACTCCGTTTCTCATTGAATTGGTTTCAGAGAATTCCCAAACAAAACGGTATGGTTCTTCAGTTGCAAATATGCCAAATCGTGCTTCATTAAATTCTTTATTACAATTTTCATTATAAATTTTTAGAGCCTCTTCATAATTGTTGATTGAAAATGGGGGACATAAGTTAGGATTATTAACACAGTCAACTACTCCCCAAGTATTTAATAATTCTCCATTTTGGGAATAATCTAAAGTGATTTCTCCAAGTAAATAATTTTCATAGAAATAATTGCTGGATTTAATATTGTTTGGAACAGTTACATATTTTTCTAAATCAATCGTGTACTCAATTCTGATTCTACCAGAAAGATCAAGATCTATTTTCGAGAAAGTTATTGCATCATCAAATATTTTTTGACCAAATTTGGAGGTCAAGTATGATTCAGAATAATCAATAATGTCTTTTTGAAATGAATTTAGTGGGGGTTGATTTTGTTCGTTATTTATTTGATTGTTTAATTTATGGGCGGGTGTTTCTTGATTTACATTATTACAAGAAATTAGTAATACTTCTAATGTTAAAATTAATCCAATAAAGATGATTTTTTTCATGACGTTATATCAGAATATTAGCTTATATATAACATTTACGCAACGACTTTAGGAGGGCTGTTTAAGTAGAATGGGGGTCGTATGTAATAGAAGAGGTCTTTTCTCAATTGCACATAACGATGTTATGTTTGGTGGGGGTTTAGGGAGCGAGGGTAGAATTTCGTTAATAAATAGTGAGCGACCGTCCCCCACCCGAGCACCGCAACCGCAGTGAGGAGCGCAGAGTTTTCAAGTTACCGTACGTGAGGCGTTGCTGTCAGAGTTTTATCTCGTTAAGTTAAGGCAAAAACAATTAATAGTTTTACAGTTAGTTAAAGGGCAATCTTAAAAAGAATAGAAAATGATATATAATGGAACATTCTTTTCAAAGAATAATGAAAAAAGGATATTCGATTGGAATTATTGTTGCTCTTATTTTCCTAGTTGTAATATTTAGTTTTATTTTTTTTATATGGTATTCCACTTCTCAAGGTGATGAATATTTTGAATTTCGTTCTCATGGTATAAAACCTGATAAAATGTATTCTAATGTAGGTGGCCCAGCAGAGGAATTTAGGAATACGGTAGAAGGAAGATTAGAAAGCCATATCACTATACCAGAAAACTATAATTTTTATTTTACTGAAAAGATAAATGCTGGTGAGTGGGAGCGTAGCAGATCATTCACTTTGCATATGAATTGGGTTGATGAGAATGGTTTTTCTTATGATGTAATGGCCAATACTCATACTGCATCTTTAAGTGGTACTAATCTTATAAGAATTGACGTTTACAAAAAAGGTGTAACGGATCTTCTCACATTTAAAGATTATCAAGGTGATGATTATAATTATGAAGAAGATAAAGATTCTGCTTTTGAGGAGCCAGATTTTGTGGATGATATGAGAGAACAGGTTAAATTAGTTATTAAAAATCCAGAACTTACTTTAGCCTATATGCAGACATCTAGAGGAAAGTATGAATTTACTACTAATTTTATCTTTGATGATCCAAATCCAGGGGGTATTTTTAGAAAAGGTGCGACAAAAGTAGAATTCAATTTTGAAACAGAGGAAATGAGAATTAGATATTTTGCCCATTCGTAGAGATTGCCCTCAGTTTTAGTTGTGGTATCATTTTTGTTTTTACCGTCATAGATTTTTACATTTGAGTTAAAGACAGCAACGCATTAGTTAAGAGGATTTCCTACAGGAAAGAATCCATTTAGGTAACTTGAAAATTAAACATAACGATGTTATACTCGGGTGACTTTAGTGAGCGAGAGTAAAATTAATTGATAGAATAATGAGCGAACGGAGTCACCCCGAGCAACGCAGTTCCGCAGAACGAGTAGCGCAGAGTTTCCGAGTTGCCGAATAAATAGGGGCTGCCGTCGTTAAAGTTTTTTCGTTCGTTTGGGCTTGGGCAAGTAAGAAAGTATCTCTTTAACTACTTGATGAAGATTTTTATTCTCTGTATTAATAATTGTACCATAATCAAATCTTGAAACGAGATTATGAACCGCCATAGCCGCCCATTTACCATAAGGCTTTGCTCTCTGTTTATCTCGCTCAATACAGACTTTTAATGGTGCTTTCAGGGTAAAGATATAATGTTTATAATTGGATAAATCATTTAGTAAATGCTCTATTTGTTCTTTATGGTAAAAATTTCCATCAAATACGACAATTTTACCCTCCGCTAATTTCTTTTTTATTTTGGGAAGTATGTATTCGTCTGCTTTAATGAAACTTTTGGCAGGAATGCACTCTTCAGTTTCAGGGACTTTATCCAAACCAAGTTCTTCAATAATAGAATCCATTGAAATGTATTCAGCATTTAAAATTTCAGAAAGCTCTTTGGCTACGGAAGATTTTCCAATTCCTAAAGGTCCTCTAATAATAATGAAGTAACTCATTTTAATCTATAACTTTCCCTCATATTTTTAGGTAATATTTTTTCTCTAACCATTTTTGCTGCTTTTTGTTCCACAGTCATAAAATATGGTTTTTCTTTGAAATGCCTATAAAGTTCTTCGCAGTTTTCTTCAAGCGAATCTTCCAATGTCCCACTCTTAAGAATTTGACCTGTTGCAACCAATCTTTTGGCTTCAATAATATCTGAATCCGTTTGATAAATAACAACCCTAATTTTACAACCAGTAAGCGTTAAAGCAGTAGTTCTATGACTGCCGTCTAACATAAAATATTCTGCAACAGGATTTTGATGTTCAAATCTTTCAAATTCTTCAAGAAGTTTTCCTTAAAAATGTTTTCTGACTATTTCTTTTATTATTACTGGAACAAAAGGTATTATTTCCCCTAATTTACATTTGGCATAATACTCAGTTAGAACGCTATCGCTATG
>JAUSKH010000006.1 GCA_030647095.1 Nanobdellota archaeon
ATAATAAAGGTTTTAAAGGAGGGATTTTAAGTTTTAGTATGGTTTGGGAAGCACATAGAAAAGATAAGAGAGCCATATTTGAGAATAGATATTTCAAAGTTAATCCTCAGATTGTTGACCCTTTAATCGCTAGAGGAGAGACTCTTAAAGTCATCAGAGAATTTGCAGGATGCTCTGGTGAGGCTATAAGAAGTTATATTCATAATAATGATATGTATGAAGATTGGAGAAGTTCAAAGCAGGCCATTAATACTTCTAGAGGTAAGCATTTATTGAGGGAAATCTCTTCATTGGTTTTATGGGGGGTTTTTGCAAACGCAAAGAAGTCTGGCAATGAAATTAACGCTAGGAATATTGAAAGAGCAATTATACACTGGTTTAATCCTAATGCAAAGGTACCTTTTGATGCAATTGTTGATTTTCTTGATAGATATGAGTTACATAAGTCGCAGGGTAGAATGACTTCTCTGGTTGAATTAACTAAGGGGTTAAGAATTAGTGTTATGGCTGCTAGTGTTGTGTTAAAAAAGTTTAACGAAGAGCCTTTAAATGGGTCTATTCAAATACATCGTTTAAAAGAAGAAGAAATATTGGCAGTTAAAAGAGGGACTGTTATTAGAATGCCTGCTACAGATATAGCTTATTTTACAGGTCTTCCTGATTATGTTGTTTCTGCTTATTTTTCTTCTGATAAATTAAAGGAAGTTAGAAAAAGATATGTTGATAATGGGCTTTCTACTTCCTTATCTAACATTTTAAGACCTGTTATTTTTCCTAAATTGACTTATAGGAGCGCAAGTCAATTTTATGAATCTAAAGATGCAGGGTTTAGCGATATTGAAGCTAGACAGTACATTTATTCTTCTTTCTGTAATTGGTTGGCTGAAGATGATGTTATTACTTTGGTTGATAATAGAGAGGAGATTTCTAAAAAGATTATTGATGCCCTTGCTATTTTACACTTAAATCCTGATATAGATAGGCCTTATTTAGATAGCTATAAAGTAAAGAACAATAATGTTTAAAACGCCTATTTTTCTAGAGAGTTCATGATGGAAATAGAAAAAACACTTGTTTTGATTAAGCCTGACGGAGTGCAGAAGGCTATTGTTGGCAGGATAATATCTCGGTTTGAGGAAACTGGCTTGAAAATTATTGGGATGAAAATGGTTTGGGTTGATGAAGAGTTTGCAGAGAAGCATTATCCTCTTGATGAAGTATGGGCTAAGAATGTTTATGATAAGACGAAAAAGGTTTATGACTCTTCTGGGAAAAAGATGAAGCAGGATAATCATATTGAATTTGGGAAGACAATTCAGAAATGGAATATGAATTTTTTGAAGGAAGGACCTATTGTTGCGATTGTTCTTGAAGGACCGCACGCTATTGACTTAGTTAGAAAGATGATTGGAGCGACAGAGCCAAGGCAGGCTGCTCCAGGAACTATAAGAGGAGATTTTGCAAGTGTAGAGTCTTATATACTGGCCGATGCTAAAGAAAGGGCTGTTAGAAATTTATTACACGCATCTGATTCTGTTGAAGGAGCAAAGCGAGAAATAGATTTATGGTTTAGTGAATTTGAGATTCATAATTATGAAAATGCTTTGGATAAGCATTTTTAAAAATGGAAGATATAAGATATTTGAAACAGCTTTTGGCGACCTATTATGAAGCGAGAAAATTTAATAGAAAAGAGCTTAAGCTTGGTGATAAAGAATATCCAAGATACTATGATCCTATAGATGCTGGGGAGGAAATAAGGGAGAGAGATATACAAAGAGTTATTAACTGTTTAAGAGAGGAGAATGATTTTACTAGAATTGCTATACAACACACTTTGTTGAACCTTGTGTTTTTTGTTGAGAAGAATGTTGATTTAAAGAAAGAAAATAAGAGACTTTCTACTAAATTATATGAAAATAATTGGTGGAAGAATGGTAGTGATGGAACTGATTCTGAACACCATTAGTTTAAAAAACATCATTTTCTAGTTTGTTTAGAGCCCCCATAGTTAAGTGGATATAATAGTTCCTTGCGGAGGAACAGTCCGAGGTTCAATTCCTCGTGGGGGCATTAAAACAGAAAGGTTTATAAGTATTACTCTAGTAATACTTTTATGACAAATCATTCTGATATGGAATCTGTCCCTGCTAAATTAACTAAACGAATAGTTGATGAAATGGAAGAGCTTATTAAACAAGGGTGGTACGCTAATAAGTCTGAACTAATTAGAGATGCGATTCGTGAATTAATTAAAAAACAAAAAGTTACTCAGTTGGAATCTGCGATAAAAAGCGATATTCAATGGGGTCTTTATGGAAAATAGGGCTGTTTCTGATACTGGACCAATTATACACATAAGTGAGATTAATTTAATTAATTCTTTTAATATTTTTTCAGAGTTAATAATCCCAGAAGAAGTTGAAAGTGAATTAAAACGTAACAAGATATCTATTTTTAAAAAAATAAAAATCTTAAAATTATCTCCTAATCTTAAAGATAAAATTAAAGTATTAACAAATCAAGAAAATTTAGATTTAGGCGAAGCTTTTGCAATAATTTTGGCAATGCAAGAAAGAGTAGACTATTTTTTAACAGATGATTTAGATGCTAGAAATGTTGCTATAAAATATAATCTTCAAGTTCATGGAACTATAGGAATTATACTAAGAGCATTTAGGGAAAAAATCATAGATAAAAAGACTGCTATAGAAAAAGTAAATGAATTACATACAAAATCTTCTCTATTCATAACTAAAGATTTAGTAGATAATATTTTAATAGCTATTGAAGAATTTAAAGCTTGATATAACAAGCTTTAAGCCAAGAAAACCAAAGGTCTTTGATGTTTAAAAAATAGTTAAACATCTCGTGGGGCATTAATCCTTAGCAGGCTGTCCCATAATTAGTAAAGTATAAATACTAGTTTATCGTCGGTATATTAACTAAATAAATTATTTTACCGACTGTAAAATAAAAGGAGATAAAATGACATATCTAAATTCTTTCAAAGGCCAAGACTGGC
>JAUSKH010000008.1 GCA_030647095.1 Nanobdellota archaeon
TCATTCTTTATTCTCCATAATATTCATATAATTCTTTTGCCATTGATTCTAGGTCGTAGCTTGAGGCTGTTTTTTTACCTTGCTTGCCTATTTCTTCAGCTAATTTTTTGTCTTTTAGGAGCTTTGCAATTGATTTAGCTAAAGCATCTGAGTCTCCTGGTTTAACAAGAACTATATCTTTAGAGTCATTAAAAATCTTTTCCATTCCGTATAAATGAGAGGCTATGACTGGTCTGCCTGAAGCTAGCCCTTCAAGAAGAGCTGGCCAGGGTATTGCTTCCCACATTGAAGGATAGACAAGAAGAGTTGAGGAACACATATCTGCGAATAAAGTGTCTCTGTCGAGTATGAAACCTCTCCAAATAATATTCTTATTTGGATGTTTTTTTCTTAAAGATTCATATAAATGACCTTCTGATTTTGCTAGTATTTCAAGAGTATATTCAGGAAACTCTTTTGAAATCTTCTCAAAGGCGTCAAGAAGGAAAGATATTCCTTTCTGCTCATGTATTCTTCCTACAAAGCTTATCTTTTTTTGCACTTTTTCATTTATTTTTTTATATAGGTCTAGATCTACGCCATCAGGAATGTTTTTTACCTCGCGATAAACTTTCTGAAGAACTTCTGTTTCGTAATATCCATGAGTTACTATTTTATCAGCTAGTTTAAGGCAGTTACCAAAGAAAAACCATAGAAACTTGTTATCATAAAATTTGAAACCCTGGAAACCGTGGACAGTTACTACAACTTTGTATCTAAGTTTCAATAAAGGGATAAGAAGATACGTTAAGTTTTCGTGTATGTGAATTACTGTATATTTTTTCTTGGGTGTAAGTATAAGAGCAAATGTGTAAAGGGAGGTGACTAAAAGAAAGGAGATTGCCCTGGTGAAAGTAGTTTTCTTTATAACTGGTAGTTCAATTTTATTCTTACAGGAAGAGCCTTTTTGAGTAAGGACTGTACAATTAGGCATTCTGGAACTTATTTCATAGATGTGCCTTTCGCTTCCTCCTGGAAGTGGAAGAGTAAGACCCATCATTAAGATATTTTTCATATTACTTTTCCTTCTTATAAGTCCCTTTTAGAAATCTAAATTGTTTAAGAATGCTTCTAAATCGGGGGTACTTGGAATTAGTGGCATAAATTGATTGTTCTACTACCTGACCTCCAAAACGCTCTTTGAACTTATTTATTTGAAAAGTCTTTTCTGTTTGTCCTGCTTCTTTATCGTAACCTCCTAGGTCAAAATAGTTAAGACCTAGTCTCTTAGAATAAAGGATTAAATTCCAGTAGAGGAACGGCATGGCTTGAAGTTTTTTTCCTTCTTCTGAAAGCGAAGTCAAACTAAGTGTAGAATAATTATTAGGCAGGTCTATCAACAAAAGACCTCCTCCGATGATTAAATTATTGTGCCTTATGAGGAATAATTTTGATATTTTTGTGTCTACTAAGTCTATTAGGAATTCCTTTTCTTCAGCTTTAAAATTTCCTTTTTCTGCTGTTGATTTATACAATTCATAAAATTCTTCTATTTCTTCTTTGTTTTCAGGTACTCCAAATATAAGCTGGTTTTTTTCAGCAGTTTTAACGCCCCATCTTGCGGATTTTTTCTCAAGATTTTGCCATAGTTCTTCTTCACTTTTTTTCAAGTCAATTAGTACTGTATAATTATCTACTTTTTTGTAACCTGCCTTTTCATATAATGAATTTAAAGGATTGACAACTGGAGGCATAATCGTACCATAATAATATTGCTTAGATACTTTCTTGAACTCTATGAGAGATTTTAATATTTGGTCTTCGCTCTGTGCTAGTGGATTACCCCATGCAAAGAGAATCTTTTTTTTCCCTATAATTGGAAGAATGATACTTTCCTCAAATGCAAAAATACCTGAGGAGGGATGTTCTTCAGAGTCTTTTAGGAATATGAAATTATTCCCTGATAGCTCTTTTGCATGTATCCATTCGTAGGTTTGATATACTCCTGATTTTGATGATTTATATACCCTATTTATCCAGTGCTGAAAATTTAAAATTTCACTCATACTATCTCCTTAAATAAATTTAAATATCTGCCGTAAATTTTATCTTCTGAATAGTTTTCCTCTATAATCTTCCTGTTTTTATTTCCACTTAAAGTGCGGTAATTCTTCTCTCTTATTAGTTTTCTTAGTTCATTAATTATTATCTTCTTATCCATGCTAAATAAGCCGTAAGGCTCATTCCCTTGATTTAAAGCAACTATAGGTAGACCGCATGCAGCTGCTTCTGTTGTTGAACGTGAGACGTTTTTTTGCTGTTCTACTTGAATGAATATATCTAGTTCGTTGAGGTATTTGGGAAGTTTTGTGTTGCTTATTTGACCTAGATAATAAGCATTTTTAACTCCTTTTTGTTTTTTTAATTTTTCAAAAAAGTCTGAATCGTAAGAAGGATCTATTGGACCTATCCACCAAAATTCTATATTTTTAACGTTTTCCGAGGCTTCCTTGAATATGTCTAATGCGACCTCTGGATTTTTTATAGGAGCCAGTCTTCCAACATAACCTACATGTAATTTTAGACCTGCTTTCTTTTTTGATGGTCTAAAAAAAGAAGTGTCAATTCCATGAGGAATAGTTAGTATTTTAGCATTCTTCCTTTTTTTATTATCCATAAAACTGTATTCTGCTTTATTTACCGGGACCATAGCATTTGGAAGCTTTAAAGTGAATTCGTTGTAAATAAATAATAATAAAATAAATATTCTAGAATATAACGTATTCCCTTTTTCCTTAATGACTTCTGTTTTCATTGTTTCGTACATAAGTGCTCCACCTCTGCAGACTATTTTTATTTTTAATAATTTTAATAGTATAGAAGCTAATAGTTCTGTTTCGCCAACAACTATTATTTCTGCGTTCTCTTCTTTAGCAAGCCTATAAAGATAAACTGAAGTAATCATCAGTCTGTAAAAATAGATTGCGGGGTTATACTTTATACCCTTTCGCTGAGGAGGAGTATACCTTATTTTTATAATGCCTGGTCCAACCTTGATGTCTTCGTCTTTACAATCCTCTTCTTTTAAGCGATGTGCTATA
>JAUSKH010000016.1 GCA_030647095.1 Nanobdellota archaeon
ATCAGAGTAAAAAGTGATAAAGAGATTTCCTAAGCCTTCGCTATCCCTACAGCAAGCTGATGGGGTATTACGCTCGGCTTCAGGACGGAAATCTCTAATTGTCAAATCGGACGACGCAGAAAAGCTGCGGGGTATTAAACCCAATTTGACAATAAAACTAGTTTTTAATCACTAATAATTGCCTATCCTTTAGATTGCTGTAACTCCAGAGAATCAAAAAAAGTATAAAAGTTTAAATATCAAAACGAATTAACGCCCCACATGAGCGATAAAAAAGAGATTCAAGACAGCTTAGTAAAAGCAGATAATATTACTACATCAGAAGAAGAATTTTTTTCTATTCTAAAGATAGTTGCTCCAGGAACTAATCTTAGAACAGCACTTGATGGTGCTCTAAGCGCCGGGAAAGGCGCTTTAATAGTAGTGGAAAATGAATATCTCCTGCCTATTATAGATGGAGGATTTAGAATAAACTGTAAGTTCACACCGCAAAAACTAGTTGAACTTACAAAAATGGATGGTGCAATCATACTTTCCAAAGACATGAAAAAAATAGATTATGCAAATATACTACTAACACCTGACAGTCGTATAAAAACGTCAGAAACAGGAACAAGACATAAAGCAGCAGAAAGGACAGCAAAACAAATCAAAACATTAACAATAGCTATATCCGAAAGAAGAGGACAAATAACGCTTTATTACAAAAATATTAGATATCCTATCCGTGACTCTAGTGAATTATTAAGAAAAGCAGGTGAATACATCCAACTCTTGGAGAAACAAAGGGAATTATTTGATAATTACGTAGAACGTCTAAACAAAGCAGAAATACAAAATCATGTAAATCTTCCATTAGCAATTGTTATTATACAAAAAGGCATGCTTATTCAGCGTATTGCAGAAGATCTAAAAAGATATATTGTAGAACTAGGAAAAGAAGGCACTCTTTTAAAAATAAGACTAAAAGAGATTAAAGGAGGAGTTGAAAAAGAAACAGATTTAGTCATTAAAGACTATAACCAACTAGATCTAAGAAAATCAAAGTTGTTCCTTGAAGGACTATCTTATGACGAAACTCTAGATGATCAAAAAGTCACCAGTGCTCTAGGCTATGAAACTCACACACGAACAGAACCAGTTCAGGGCTGGCGTATTTTATCTAAAACGTCATTAATAGAGCAGGAAGCAGCCTTAGTAATAAACCAGTTAGGAAGTATAAACGAGATTTTACAAGCAGACGTATCTAAATTTAATATGATTCTAGGTCAAGAAAAAGCAAGTATATTCAAAGATGAACTAGAAAAGATTAGAATAGGAAATTAATCAAGTTATACCTTCAATTTACCCCTCTGCCAATCTCTTAAAATTTGAATTGCTGCTCTACGTTCATCAATTTTTCCTGCTTTTAATAAAAATCCTCTCTTTTTACCTATTTCTAGTAAAACCTTAGTAGGATCATCACTAAGACTCAAACCATAAAATTTCTCTAGTTTGTCTTTCTTGCCATCTAAAATGAACTTATTAACAAGTTCGTATGCTGCTTTTTCAGGTACCCTTAATTTTTCAGCATTTTTTGCTCCCAAAACAGCCAATTTTGTCGATTTATCCTCAAACGGAATAACGCCAGGAGAATCAAGAATAAATAAATCTCCTACTTTAACCCATTGTACTCCTTTAGTTGTACCCGCATAATTAGCCACTTGTGTTCTTGCACGTCTTGCAATCGCATTAATTATAGAAGACTTACCTACATTCGGATAACCAACAACTCCTATCTTTGGCTCTTCTAACTTCATTCTCTTAGCAAGAATATATAACCCACTTTTCAAATTAGAAATACCTATATTTTTATTACCCGAAACAAAAAAAGCATCCGTATGTCTAGTCTTCAATTCATTCAAAGCTTGTTGAGATATAAGATCTATCTTATTAAAAACAAGAACAAGGACCTTCCCTAATCTTCTTACTTGCTCTTCCAAATTCATATTACGGGACATCTCAGGCATCCTAGCATCAATTATAAGTAGTACAATATCTGATTCATACAAAACCTTCTTAGCTAATGGCCAAAATCCCATGAAAGAATCAAGACTTTAAGCCTTTTAAACACAATCCTCACACTCATTAATAAATTTATGATTCCAAAAGATTTACTAATCGAGGGTTAAAGGTTATCAGGATAACCTTTATAAACCAAAATTCTCATAAGATAACATGAAAAGAAGCTCACGAAGATGGAAGAAAAAGAACCAGATGCGTTGGAAATGGCAAAGAAAAAGACTCAAGAAAGAAAAGCGTAAAAGAAGACTGCATAGACAAAGATCTGCATAAATCTATTTTTAAACACGATACTATAAAACAGGAGCATACAAATATTTATATTGCATATTTTTATTAGAAGGTCTACTAAGAGAGGAATGTAAAATGAACGAAACAAATATTTGGACAGAAAAATTCAGGCCATCAAAATTTGATGATGTAGTAGGTCAACAAGAAATAATCAAAAGAGTGAAATCTCTAGTTCAATCCATGAACATACCACATCTATTATTTGCAGGTCCTGCAGGTATAGGAAAATCCACTCTTGCGCTTATCATTGTTAAGGATTTATTTGGAGAAAGATGGCGTGAAAACTATCTCGAGTTAAACGCCTCAGACGAGCGTGGAATAGATGTAGTAAGACAAAAAGTAAAGGATTTTGCACGAACAAAAGCAATCGAGAACGTACCTTTCAAAGTAATCTTTCTTGATGAAGCAGACGCTCTAACAAAAGAAGCCCAACAAGCCTTAAGAAGAACAATGGAAAACTATTCAAACACTTGCAGATTTATCATGTCGTGCAACTATTCTTCAAGAATTATAGATCCCATACAATCTAGATGTGTAGTATTCAGATTCAAGCTTCTTGAAAAAAAAGATATTGTCAGAGTAATAAAAAAGATTTGTGATAAAGAGAATCTTAAAATTTCTGATGAAGCCTTAGAAATACTTTATGAATCTGCAGAAGGAGACTGTAGAAGAGCAATTAATATTTTACAAGCAACTGCTTCAATTTCCCCAGACATAACTGCAGAAATGATAAAAATGATATCCTCTCAGGCAAAACCTACTGATATAAAAATAGTTCTAGATTATGCTCTCTCAGGTGATTTTATCAATGCAAGAGATAAATTATTAGATGTAATGCTTAAAGAAAGTGTTTCAGGAACAGATATTATAAAAGCAATCCAGAAAGAAATCTGGAATCTACAAATAGAGCCAGAAATTAAAGTAAGGCTAACAGAAAAAACAGGTGAAGCAGAATTTAGAATGATTGAAGGCTCCGACGAATTTGTACAGCTACAAGCTCTTCTAGCTTCATTTATCTTGGCAGGTCAAGGAAAAGCTTAGATAAATAAAAAACAAAATGCAACTAGCTGAAAAATATCGGGTAAAAAAGTACGAAGAAATCTTAGGACAAGATAAAGCAATTATAGAAATAAAAGAATTTCTTAAACAGTATCCTAAAAAAAGGGCGCTTGTTTTATATGGTCCTGCTGGAACAGGCAAGACTTGTTTGGCTTGGGCAGCGGCTAAGGAAAATAATCTGGAAGTATTAGAGCTTAATTCTTCAGATTTAAGAAATAGGGCGAAATTAGAAGAAATAGCTAAACCAGCTACTGAACAACAAAGTCTATTTAAAAAAGGAAAAATAATCCTAATGGATGAAGTAGACGGTGTAACAGGAACAGATATTGGAGGAATTCCAGAAGTAGTAAGGTTAATTCATTCAACGCGGCATCCTATTGTAATGACTTGCAACGATCTCTGGCAGTCTAAGTTATCGCCTATTAGAGCAGCATCGAAAGTAGTGGAAATGAAACCACTAGACATAGGCACGATTGTTTCAATACTCTCGAGGATATGCGAAAAAGAGGGTATAAAAAAAGAGCCTCAATTCATGAAACAAATTGCGATAAAGTCTCATGGAGATATGAGGGCAGCAATTAACGACTTGCATTCATATGCTGATACAGGAGACATGACTGTAGACATGACAGAAAAAAGAGATGTTGAAGAAAATATATTCAATGTCCTAAGAAGACTGTTCAAAGAAAGGCAGGAATTTCTGGACTTATTTGATTCTGTTAACCTCTCTCTTGATGAAATATTTCTTTGGATAGAAGAAAACATTCCTAAAGAATATAAAAATGAAGAACTTGCTAAAGCTTACCTTGCGCTTAGTAACGCAGATGTTTTCAGAGGAAGAATTTATAAAAATCAATCCTGGCGTTTCTTAATATATCAGAATATATTCCAAAGTGCTGGAATATCATTCGCAAAACCTTCACAACTCTTAGGATTTACAAAATACGAACGCCCAAAGCGTGTACTAAAAATCTGGCTTCATAATCAAAAAATGAGCCAAAAAAAATCAATTTCAAAAAAGTTTGCTCATTATGTGCACTGCTCAACGAAAAGAGCTATGCGTGATTTCGAATTACTCAGACCAATGTTAAAACAACCTTCAACCCAAAAAGCATTGAAAATGTCAGATGAAGAAATTGGTTTCTTGAATAGATAATAAACAACTCATTCAACTTACGACAAAAACATAAAGATTTAAATAGTTTACTTTGTAATATATTGTATACAAATGGGAGAGACTATATCAGTAAGGCTTGGAAAAGATTTAGAAAAAGATCTTGTAGTTGTAGAAAGAAAATGGCATGCAGATAGAAGCGAAGTAATAAGAAGGCTACTAGCCAGTGCTATTAAAGAATGGAAAATTAATAATTCTCTAGAAAAGTTGGCTGCGCATAAAATATCGCTTTCGAAAGCTGCAGAAGAATCTGAAATTTCTTTATGGGAAATGATTGACATAGTAAAGGAAAAAAAGATTGATTGGGTCGGTCTTACAACAGAGGATATAGAAAGAGATTTAGAAATAGTTAAAAATTTGTCAAAAAGATAAAATGAAGGCTGTTTCTGATTCAACTCCGTTAATACATTTGTCAAAAATCGGATGCTTAAACTTTCTTAAAGAATTGTTCGAAGAAATAATAATTCCAAAAGCAATATACGAAGAGGTAATTATCAAAGGAAAAACCCTAGGAAAAAATGAGATTATATTAATAGAAAAGTTGATAGAAGAGGGTTTTATAATTACAAAAGAGTCAAAATCAAAAATTGAACTAGAAAATCTAGATAAAGGAGAAAGGGAATGCATTGCCCTATGTAAAGAACTTAACATAAATAATATATTAATTGACGAAAAACAGGGCTTTAAAGTTTCTCTCATGTTCAATCTAACACCCATAAGAACAACATCTATATTAATAATTCTTTTAGATAGAAAAATAATAACCTTTAGCAAGTATAAAGATCTACTGAAAGAATTGCCTCGCGGAGGCTATTTTCTTGATGCTCTTACATACGAAAAACTACTCAAAATAGGAGAAAATCTCGTAAAATAAAATTACATAATACAATTCAAGAATAATTGTAAATCATGTTCTCCAACTCTTCCCCTTTTAGGCTTTGAAGAATAACATGCCCTAATAAAAGAATTAGCAGTGCTCTCCAAAAGCGATTTATACATAGCAAACTCATCAAAAGTTTCATCAATTTTTCTAGGTTCTGCTCCAAAGTCTCCTATAGCAATAAGACGGACGGCGTGAGGAAGTTCTACACCAAGACAACTACCAATAGCTACAAGTGGAACATTGTTCTTTGCTAGATAACCAGCCCCGTTAGAGTTAGAAGGAATCCAATCAAGACCATCACTATTCCTAAACATTCTATCCAATTTAGCTGAAATTCCTTTAAAAGATTGGACATTCTTACACGCTATAGAAATCATACCTACATAATGACCGCGATTCGTATGGAATTGTAATCCTGCTGACGTCAAAGGAAGAGGCAAATCAACAGAGGTACTTCTAAAACAATAACCTCTAGGAACGTACATTTCTTCACCAGACCCAACAAAACTTTCCTCTTTATGTCTATCAAATTCATCCATCTCCTTAAAATAATTATACAAAATATCTGGATGAGCTATTTCAAACTTCATTAAAAATCAAACCTATAAGAATTTATAAAACTTATTATATAGAACTATATAACTCTTCAACCTTCTTCCAATTAACTACATTCCAAAAAGCGTTTACATAATCTGCTCTCTTATTCATATATTTCAAATAATATGCATGTTCCCATACATCCAATCCAATCAAAGGAACATTCCCATCCATAAGCGGTGAATCCTGATTAGCAGTACTAATAACTTCCAATTCATCTTTCTTATTTACAATCAACCACACCCATCCACTTCCAAACCGATTCATAGCAGCCTCATTAAACTTCTTTACAAAATCATCATAACTCCCAAACTTTTTATCA
>JAUSKH010000017.1 GCA_030647095.1 Nanobdellota archaeon
CCAGTGCATTTTTTTTAGTTTCATTTTTAGTAGGAAGGCTGTCTAATATATAAAAAGCCAAGGAAAAGGATATTGAGTAGCGAGACTATTCCCACTACAACGATACCTAATTGAGATGTAGAAAAGCCCGATTCTACACCAGATATAGATATTATAATTAATAATAGCAAAAGTATCATTGGAGCAGCAATAACCAAGCTAATATAAATGTCCATAAAAGTTTCTGCAACATTTGTATATTTTTCTCTTTCTAATCTATAAGAAATAAGCAAGCTTTCTGCTCTTTTAGAAAAGAAATCAGGTAAACTAGCACCAGAAGTAATTGTTACAGATAATCCAGAAAACAATTCAGCTAATCTCTGGCTTGGCGCGCTTCTTGCAGCATTGTTTAATGAAGTTACAAGGTCATATCCATATAGATTGATTTGATTAAGCACTTTTCTAACCTCTCTTCTTAAAGTAGGATATTCTTTACTTAATCCAATGATTCTGAATATTTCACTAGGTTCAATTCCAGACCCAGATATAGCACTCATGTGAATAACTGCAAAAGGCAATTCCTGATCAATTTTCTTTCCTATTGAACTTTTCTCCGTAGAAGGATAATAATAAAGTACTAGGAAAGTCAATATAGGCGCAGCTATAGGAATCCAGAAAATCTCTGCAAGCCGTAAAAGATAGCTTCCATCATATAAAGAAACTATCGGCCAGGAAAGATTAACATTCACAAAGATTAGAATAATAACTAACACAAAAGACACTATTATTGAGAGAAGTATACTAAAAAAGATCATTGCAACATACGACTCAAATAATATGTCTAAGTTTGCCCTCTGCAATTCAACAGATAGAGACTTAAAATGCCCTCTTTTAATTAAATCCTTTGCTTTTTCAAAAAATAATCTATTGGAAAGTTTTAGATATCCTCTAGATGCCTTAAACTCTTCATATTTTTCTATGTCTCTTGCTTCCTGTTTTTTCAGCCTCTTAACAAAAGTTTCACTTATACTAAGCTCTTTAAGAAATTTATCCCTATCTTGACTATTAAGTATGACTTCTACGTTCGACTCTACCCTCTTGAAAGAGATAGTCTCTAAAGAAGGTATAGTCTTAATATCCTGTTGAGATGATACCGGAAGACGCTGCGAAATCGATATTTCTTTCACAAGTTGTGGAATAGCGTTATTTATCAATTTCATGCTATTTGTTAGTGAACTGATAGCTCCATCTAGTAATTTCTTATCTTCTCCAGAGGCATAATCTTGTCTTCTTACATAACTTGATATTTCTCTAAGAATCTCAATTTCAGTAGTCACATTTTTCTTCAATTCATCCATCATAATAGTTCATCTATTTTCTTCTGAAAACGAAGTATCTCGAGCTTTGCTTCTGCAAGTTCTTCAGCATCCTTATTCCTTTGCGCCTCTTCAATTCTTTCCATAGCATCTTTTATGCCTGTAAGTAATTGAGCAAGAATAACAACCATCTCTTTTTTCATATACATAACACTATAAAGACATTTAAATATTTTTCAATATCCCAATAATCAAAAAGTCCTTGTGTAATTTCGTGTTTGGATGCATGAAAATTCCTTTTGACTTGGAATTTTCTGCACAAAGAATTGCAATATCGAGAGCAATTCTCTTGTGCTCGAAGTGTTCCACGCACCGAAGTGCGTGGTTTGTCAAACACTTCGACATCAATAAAACTCAGTATTCCAGAGGTCATTCTGAAATATTATACCTTGTAAGTACAGAAACAGGATTCTTGTAATACTCATTTATAATAGAACCAATCTGATCAAACTCAAATACTTTTTCTTTGTAGAGCTGATATAAAAGTCTGGCTCTAGTTGTTAGATCTCTTCTTAATTTCTCAACAGGAATTCCTGTTTTCATAGAGATTTTTTCAAACGCAGTGCTCTGCTGTTTAAAGTAAAATATATCCTTACTAGGATCCCACTTGAAAGGCGTATTTACAAGGGCAGTCCCGTCATTATTTACATTTACAATCTCTACTATCTCTCTTACCTTTCTTGTCTCCTGTTTATTCACTACAGCATGTGTGGCTATTGCAACACAATCAAGAGAATTAATCAATGTTGGTGACAAACTTATTGGTGGTGTTTGCAACCTTCTTATTAATGTATCAACAGAATCTGCATGCATTGTGCTAATAGAAGCATGTCCAGACGCCATTCCCTGGAAAAGTACGAAAGCTTCTTTTCCTCTTACTTCTCCAACAATAAGATAATCTGGATTCTGCCTGAAAGAACTTTTTAAAATTTCAAATAAGTCTATCTCGCCCACCTTTCCAATTCCTATAGATGTTCTAGAAACAGAAGGAAGCCAGTTTTCCCTAGGAAGATTAATTTCACGAGTGTTATGAACAAAGATATTATTGCACAAGAATTTTTCATATCCTGGAATACTCAAATCAAATACCTCTGTCTCATCAGAACTTACCTTTCTTACACTTCTTACCTTGTCCCACAATATATCATTATGGGAAAGATCATTAAATTCAGATCCTATAGGAGCGATTTGTTGCATATAAGGTCTTCCGATATTTTGTATTTTCTTTAAGTAACCATACTGTAATCTAACTTTAGATATTTCATTTAGTTCGTATAATTTTTTAACACTTAAAGGAATTACATCAGAATGCGTATGATGAGTTTTCGCTTTTAAAGAGTAAAGAATATTATTCTTTCTATCTTGTAAGAATCCTATTTCTTTAAACCTTTCAATATTCTCCGAGCCAGAAATTGACATATTAACACATCTATCTTTTCTTTCAAAGTCACCCATCCTAGCTATAATGTCTAATCTTAATAGCATAGACTGTAAATCATCAAGAAGATCTTTACTCTGTGACGCACAAGAAATTTCATATTTTTTGACACAACCATCTGCACTAAAGTATCCTCTAACGAAGTGCTTTATCTGATCATTAGACAAATCAAATATAAAATCAGGAATTTTTTTTGTATTAGAATATCCATCAAATTTCAGCACATCCTTCATAAACTTATAGAAAACGGTGCTATGTAATCTTAGTGAAACCCCTCCATCACTCATAAGAGAATATCCAGAACCAAGATATGCAGCAATTTTTTTAAATATTTCTCTACATTCTTCATCAACATTAGATATAATCACACAATTTTTGTTATGATTATCATAACTACCATCTCCAATCCATAGACCACAAAATTCTAATAACTCTTTACTTATTTCAAATATAACAGGAATCGAAGAGGTATTCTTGCTTTTTATCTTCAATTCTCTTAATTCTTCATAGCTAAAATCATAATTTAATTTCATATAGTCTCTGACGGAGATTATATTATGATCTTTCCACCACCTATACCTTTCTTTAGCAACTCCCAACTCAGAGTAAGAATACTTGCTGAATATTTTACCAATAGGCGTACCTTGAAGGAAATCTTCCTCAAAATATGTTAAATGTTTAAGAAGGTTGATTTTCTTCAGTTCATTTCCAATTATAGGAAGAGTTCTGGGAACAGCAATAAACGATTTTTCTTCCTTTAGTTCACATGGCTTTACCTCTTGAAGTGAATTATCATTACCTAAAGCAAAGAGTGAATGATCTTCAGTCACTTTAATTCTTCTTCCACTAGATGTGCGGATTTCATAGATATCTTTCTTCACACTATGTCTTATATAGTTAGAGGGCTTAGTCCATATTATCTTTCCTTTATCATCTAAAGTCATTACGTCTGCTTTAATTTTATTATCAACAAACTCTTTTATAGTTAAACTTCTTACTTTCCCATCTTCATTAATTATTATTTTTGAATCACCTGTTACGCTGTCTTCTATAGATACGACTCTTGCTTCAGGAGGGATAAAAAAGGCCAATGCGTTAAGTAAAGTTGTTTTTCCAGAAGCAGTACCCCCAGAAATAAGGATATTTGATTTATACTCGAGTAAAATCCAAAAGTAAGCCAACATTTCAGGACTTAATGTATTCATAGCAATCAATTGAGTCGGTGTCCAAGGCACTTTTGTAAATTTACGAATAGTGAAAGTAGGTCCTCTGGAAGACACATCTTTCGTATAAGTAGCATTAACTCTGGACCCATCAGGTAATGTTCCGTCAAGCAAAGGCTGGGCATAAGAAACATATCTTCCAGTTCTTTGTGCTAACTTTTCTACAAAATTTGCCAATTTATCAACATCTTTAAATATCACATTTGTTCTAAGGTTCCTATAGATTCTATGTACAACAAAAAGAGGAGTATCAACACCATTGCATTCTATATCTTCAATAAAATAATCCCTTAATATAGGATCTATCTCATTAAATCCAATGAAATCCCTAAACAGAAAATAAAATATTTTATTATAACTATCTGGCGCAACCTTCATATTTAACTCATCAATTAACAGTCTTGCTGTTTTATCAATATAATTAGAAGTAGCTTCAAGGGTCTTATCTACTGCAACATTGATATTAATCAACTCTAACATTGCACCTTCAATCCTCTCTAACACAGCTTTCTCTTTTTCATTTAATATGGGTTCTTCAATAGAATAAATCATTTCATGTATATTTTTATCCCAATAAATATGTGCGGACGAATAAGGCGGAACCAACATATATCTCACATCTACCTTTGTTTTATCGTGAAAGCGCGGAAGGGGCGGTATAGAAGGGTTAAGATTAATTGGTATTACCATACTCCAATGAAATATAAGATTTATTTAAACCTATCTTCCAGATACTTCATCAATATTGATGATAAATAGACCTGTGTTATTCACATCACCAACATTTTCTATTAAAAATTTATAAGGTGTAGACGCAGCACTGAATTTCTTAACGTCCTTCTCTCCATGATATGTTATATTAGCTGTATCTATATAATATAATGTGAGGTATACTGTGCTGGACTTTTTGCCTTCCTCTGATAATACTTTTATTCTTCCAATATTAATAGGAATGCCTGGCTCTGAATAAGGTTTATTTAAGTCCTTAATAACATACACAATAGAATCTCCTGTAGAATTGATATAGAATTCACCACGTTTTATAGTAAAGTCAGATATTATTCTTACATTCCCTGGTCCCCTTCCTAAAACCTCATTAATTTTTTCATCAATAACATTTAGAGAGTTAATGCTCTGCTCAACAACTAGCTTGTCTTTAGTCTGACTTATCTTAGGAGATATAATTGCCAGAGTAATACCTATCAAAGCTAAACCTATGAGTGTATACAGAACCGTTTCAACCCATATTTGACCTTTTTTATGAGTCATAACTATTTAATACTTAAATCTAAACCGCTCTCGCAAATACTATCTATTTTTATAGAATCAGACATATCTGTACAAATCCCATTAGTGAGAACAGGATAAACTTGAACCTCCTTATAATTCTGGCTGCTATTGTAAACATAAGTCCTAACTTCCCCTCTTCCAGGAGTTTCAATATTACTAACTGTATAATTTAGCATCCTTAAACCTTCATCTGTTCTAACAGCTTGACTACCATTCATAGCTTCAACGCTTTTTGTTGCTCCTTCCCCAACAAAAACTAAATCAAAACCTATAACTTTTGTTGCTGTCTCTTCAATTTTATTTTGTGCACCTACAGAAAACGCATAAAGGCTGCTGCTCCCAAAACTTCTTTTGCAATTATAGTTCATTTTCTCATAAAAATCAAAATAATCCTTATAATCAACGCATCTTGTACTCTCGCTTAAACTTTTCTTTACAAAAGGCACTATAACTCCCATAATAATAACTACAGCACTTACAGTTAATAAAACAATAAGAATTGTTGCTACAACTTCAGACAGCCCTTTTTTTTTATAAATCATCTTAGCCAGCAGTTATCTCTTTCCCGTAATCTACACTACAAGGATAGGACTTTGTATATGTTGAAGTTTCTCCTAGAAGAATAGGTGTGATAGTCAATTTTGTTCCTACATCAGGAGCATTACTGAGAGTTAACGTCGCGGTAGCTCCATTAGTTATAGTTTCTGTCAGCGCTTCAGATTGTAATATCTCCCCCACCTTTTCTTTCCTCACTTCTACACCATAAATAGGAACATTTCCTTTATTTACAATTGAAAGCTGATTTCCCTGAGACTGAGCTTCGAAATTCACATTTTCACAAGAATATTCTATCGCGCTTCCTTCTTTCTGAAGAGACTCCCCAATAAATCTGCGTGCCCAAAAGAAGATAATTATCGCAAGCACCAATCCCAGAGCAATAAGCAACGAGGTAGCAATAACAGGAGATAAACCTCTTTTTTTCCCTATAATCATCTATTTATTTAATCTCTTATATTTAAAAATCTATTGACTTTATTATTTCTGTGTTATCCGATTATTATTTCCTAACGATAACTTAATTGAATCTTTGTTTTTCATATAACATATAATCTCCCTTTCTTTTTCTTTCTTCCGTATGCTTCTTTAGGAGTCTCGAGCATCTCAAAATTGAGACTCCTATGAGGTCTTACCTCATTATACCAATGCAAGAACTCTTCTTTTGTCTTGAATGCTTTTCTATGTTTATCGTAACAACCAAACCATTTCTCTACCTTTCCATTTGATTGTGGATGTTTAATCTTACATTTGATATGCTTTATCTCTTTCAATTTCAGGAACTCCTGAAATTCTGAATAACCTTCCATATTATTCATAAATTGAGATTCATGGTCACTTATCACTTGCTCAATCTTTCCATATTTCAATGCTAATTCCATTCCTTCAATAGATTTTTTCGTCGTCGGAGAAGAACATTCTATCTCTGCAAGAATCATCCTACTTGCATCATCAATCTTAACATAACAAATATCTCTCTTTTCATTATTTACTCTTAGCCATCACATCTCTACCTTTGCCTTAGTAATATATTCGTATGCAGAATAAGCTGCAGTGCATCCCTCTGCAACCCCTGTAATTGCCTGTTTAAACGGTTTGTCTGCAACATCTCCTGCAGCATAAACCCCTTGAATATTTGTCTCAGAAGTCTTATGGTCAATTATTATTTCTCCTTTATTATTCAGATTAACTCCTAAAGGCTTAGCAAGATCAGACAAAACAATATGTCCTATTGCAATGAACAATCCATCCAACATTAATTCCCTACTTTCTTTATATGCCTTGTCCAAAACAACAGACTTCAGCACACTGTCTCCTTTAATCTCTAAAACATTTGTTTTATTAATAATCTCAATATTTTTCTTTTCCTGAACCCTTTTTAGATTAATAGGCTCTGGATGTATTTGCTCGCCTCTATAAATAATATAAACTTTTTTCGCATGTTCTGCCAGCACAAGTGTATCCTTTGCAGCACTATCAGAACCACCAACTAAACCAACAATTTTATTCTTGTAAAGTATTGCATCACACAAGGCGCAGTAAGCCACTCCGCGATTCTCAAATTCTTTACTTCCAGGCACATCCAGTTTTTTCCACTTTGTCCCTGTTGCAAATAGAATAGCTTTTCCCATATACTCTTTTTTATCAGTCTTAACAGAAAAACCTTCTTTCTCTTTCTCAACTTTCTCTACCTTTTCTTTCTTTATACTAACCAAATCATATTCCAGCGCATGCAACTTTATCTTTTCAGCCAATTCATCTCCACTTAGTCTGATGAATCCAGGATAATTTTCAACAATATTAGTAGTAGTAATAACCCCTCCCACAGGTAGCTCCGAGCCATGAGACGCCCCCAAAACCAGCGTCTTCAAACCAAGTCTTGCCCCATACATTGCAGCAGCCAGACCAGTAACACCTGCTCCAATAATTATAAAATCGTATTCATTCTCTTTCATCTTCTCTGAAAATGTGTAATATATATATATAAACTATTCTTTTTGGTAAGATTTAAATTGGAGTATTTAATATTAATATAAATAATTTATTACTCAATCCAGATTAATATTTTCGGGATAGCTTTTTATAGCTTGCTCTTTTAGAAATTTAATGAATGACTACAAAGGAGGGTTCATTAATTTTTTACTTGAAACAGGAGCATTAAAAATATTTGATAATCCTTCTGATGATAAAACACTAAAAAGCAAAAGAATTTCTTCTTGGTTTGTTAATATAGGTGATTTTAACGATGGAAAATCCTCTAACGCGTTAGCTGAATTTTATGCAGAGGCTATAATTAGTTCCGGGGTTGAAACAGACGTTTTATATGGGATACCTGATAAAGGGGTCGGGTTAGTCGCACCTATTGCAATAGCTATGGCTGCAAGGAGGCGTAATGTCGGATGGTTCTTTTCAAGAAAAGATGAAAAAACTCATGGAGAAGCTACAAATCTAGGCCCAGAGGATAGAATTAAAAAATTGACTGTTGGGAGAGTTCCAAAGGTTGATGATAAAATTATTCAATTAGATGATGTGTTTACTGCTGGTGATGCAAAATATGAGGCAAATACTTTTTTGAAAAGTTTAGGAAGATCAAATCTACCTTTGCTAGCAATAGCAGTAGATAGACAAGAAGTTGGAATAGACGGAAAAAGTGCTATAGAAGAGTATGAATCTAAAACAGGTACAAAGGTCATCTCTGTCGTTAGTGCTTCAGATATTTATCATTTCTTAAAAAATCAAGTATTAATTCCTACAGAAGGATTAGAAAGAATGGCAAACTACCTGAGGGTTTACGGAACAGGAGCAGCACGCAAAACAGTTGGTAAATTAGAACAAAAAATAATTGAAAGGGATAGAAGTGTTATTCCTGCTTGCGATGTTGAAACATTAGAACAATTTGAAAGTCTTGTGCAACAAACAGGAGATCTAGAAGGAATAGGTGCCTACAAATTAGGATTTGAACTTGGTCTAGGTTATGGGCTACCTAAAGTTGTTGAAACAGCAAGAAAACATACTGACAAACCATTAATATACGACCATCAAAAAGCAGGAACAGATATTCCAGATACAGGAAAGAATTTTGCAAAAAGAATGAAGAAATCTGGAATTGATACAGTTATTCTCTTCCCGCAAGCAGGACCAGAAACAGAAAGAGCTTGGATTTATCATGCTTTAGATCAAGGATTAAAAGTTATCATTGGCGGAAGAATGACTCATCCAGGTTATACAGTTAGCGAAGGTGGATTTATCACAGACGAAGGCGCCTTAGAAATGTATAGAATAGCTGCAAGAATAGGAATAAATGATTATGTTGTTCCTGGAAATAAACCAGAAACAATTAAGCAGATAAAGGAAGTTGTTGAAGCTGAAGGTTCAACTCCAGTATTTTATGCTCCAGGATTTGTTGAACAGGGAGGAATTATTTCAAATACAGCAAAAGTTGCAGGCGATAGGTTCCACGGAATTGTTGGGAGAGGAATTTATGCAGCAAAAGATATGAGGACAGCAGCCATTGAACAAACTTCCCAACTTTAAGATTTTGATAGTGGACAAACGTCCAACAAATTTATAATCTTCTTTTTCTAAACACATTCATGAATAATCAACTCAAGCAATATTTTGAAAAGCACAATATAAACTATAAAATTCATGAACATCCTGCTGTTTTCACAGTAGCAGAATCAAAAAACATAAAGATTAATATTCCAGGTCTTCATACAAAATCTCTTTTCCTTAGAGATGAAAGCAATAAATTCTATTTAGTCTGCCTTCCAGGAGAAAAAAGGTTAAACCTAAAATTTCTAAAAGAGAAATTCTCACTAAAAGAATTACACTTCGGCTCTGCAGAAGAACTAAAGGAAGAGCTACATGTAACTCCCGGAAGCGTTTCTATATTTACAATGATTCACGCAAAAAATACAATCTTGATTCTTGATGATGAAATTTGGAAAGCTCCAATAGTAGGCTTCCACCCGAATATTAATACCTCTACCTTGGAAATAACACACAAAGAACTTGAAAAATTTTATAACTCTCTGTCTGCTGAAAAGTACATTTTAGCCCTAAATTAAAATAATGAAAATAAGAAATGCAGTACTATTAGCAATTTTAGTTGTTTATCTTATAGCTAGCACTTCTTATCTAATCCATTTCCAACTCAAAAGTCCTAGGCAGAAAATAGTTGTAGGAAGAGTAATAGACGGAGATACTTTTGTCACGAATGAAGGAGTGACTATAAGACTACTTAATATTAATACTCCTGAAAAAGGAGAATCAGGATCAGAAGAAGCAAAATCTTTCCTTAAGCAATTTGAAAACAAAACAGTAGAGATAGAGTTATTAAAAGAGGATAAATATCATAGAACTCTTGCTAGAATTTATGGCCCTGAATATATTAATCTAGAAATAGTTGAAAAAGGTCTGGCAAAAAAGTTTTTAGTGGACAATTCAGAACTTTCGGCATTTTCTAAAGCAGAATCTTCCGCCGTAAGCCAAAATAAAGGTATGTGGAGTAAGTCTAGTTATTTTTCCTGCATATCAGTCAAAGTAAATCCTCAAGAAGAGTCTGCCTCAATAAGAAATAAATGCACCAAAATTGATATCACTGGCTGGAAAGTAAAAGACGAGAGTAGAAAAGAATATAAGTTTGAACACTTTTCATTGGGTGGAGTTAATCTTCATTCAAAAGAAGGCGTAGATAATGCAACAGATCTATTTTGGGGAAACAAAGACAACATATGGAACAATGATAGGGATACTCTCTATCTTCTGGATAGTGAAGGAAAAATTGTCTCTTATTACCCTTATGGTTATTAGTGTTTTATTTTTTACTTCTCTGGCATCTGCAATAAATTTTGATTTTAGCTCCCCAGAAAGTGTAAAACCAAATCAAAATTTTTCAGTAAAAATAATCCCTAACGGCTCTTTTAAGGGAGTGTACGACGTCAAAATTTTTGTAAATAAGCCTACAAAAGAATATTCAGAGATATACACAGAATCAGGTTGGAAAAGCACGGCTAATTATCTCAGAGAAGTATTCCCAGGACAAGCAGAGTTCATCCTCATAGCACACATACCTGCAAAAACAAATGTCTGTGTGCGCCTAAGAGATTCTAGCAATGATAAAATAAACGAAATTTGTAAATCTATATTAGTAACTACAAATGTTTCACCGACTTCCAATCAAATTCCTAACTCTAACATTTCTACACAATATCCTAATAATTCTTCTCCACTAACCGGGAAAATCACTCTTAATCCTGAAAAAGCACCAAACACTCAAAATACTGTAACAACAACACAAGAGCAAATAAGAAAATGGATACCATATGTTTTTGGCTTTATTTGTCTTCTTATAATAATCTTTTTAGTTCTAAGAAAGTTATAATCAAACTTTATAAGAATATTTAAAAATAGCCTTCTCTCCATCTAGGCATGGAAAAATTACAGGTGGCTCTAGTTATAGAGATTCTTGGCAGACCACCAGAGCACGTAAAGGAGGCAATAAACACTATCGTAGTAAAACTAGGCAGCGAAAAAGGCGTAAAAATATTAAACAAGAAATATCACGATCCAATTCCAGTAGAAGGAACCAAAGATCTTTTTACAACATTTGTAGAAATAGAAGCAGAGTTGGATTCTTTAGACAACTATTATGGTATAATATTCGCCTATATGCCTGCCCATATAGAAATAATAAAACCTGAAAATTTCTCTCTTTCAAATGGGAATCTTACTGAGACAGGCAATAGGCTTCTTCAAAGACTCCACGATTATGATTCTATTACAAAAACAATAGTCACAGAAAGAGATATTCTTTTAAAGAAACTCATGGAAGTTGCACCTCATCTTTTCAAACAACCTCAGAAAGTTCTTCCTTCTCTTCAACAACCATCATCCAAACCCCAAAGTAAAAAGCCTTCTTCTAAGAAGAAAACAAAGAAAAAGAAGTAGTTATAAACTTCTCTAACTTATAATCTCCATGAAAGGCAGACCTTCTTTATTAATCGCCGCGATATTATTATTATTCCTAGCAGGCTCTTTAATTTACATTGCTTACAGTAGAAGTAATACAGATAATTTCCCAAAAGGAATACAATTTCAAGAAATAAAAAAAGGTTCATCAAACTCAATTATAGAAAAGCAAAACATCATAATAAAAAGCGAAGAAGAATGGAAAAAAATATTTTCCAATGAACCAGTTCCTTCAGGAATAGATTTCAATAAAGAAATGATTATAGTAGTCTTTCAAGGTCAGAAATCCACAGGCGGCTATTCAATAAATGTAGACAAAATCATAGAACAAAAAGATTCAATAAACATATACCTAACAGAAACCTCTCCCGGAGAAGGATGCATTGTAACCCAAGCTTTCACATCCCCCTATCAAATAGTTAAAATAGCGAAAACCGGCAAGCCCACAAATTTTAATCTTCAACAGCAAATCCATTCCTGCGAGTAAAATGAAAATTAGAAAATATTTACCAAAAGACCGACTAGATGTTATAAAAATAATCAATAAAAACTTAATTGAAACTTTTGGGTCATATCGTAAAGAAGACGAATGGGAGAATTTTAGTGATTATAAAAAGAACGGAGGAGTTTTCTATGTAGCTGAAGATAAGGGTAAGCTCATAGGAACTATTGCTCTAGAGAATCATAAAACATACGGGGAACTAAAGAGATTATATGTTATAACTGAATATCAAGGTAAAGGAACAGCTGATAAATTATATCAAGAATTAATTGAATTTTGTAATAAAAAAGGAATAACTAAAATAATACTAAAAACTAATAATAAAAGAGAAAGAGCTAAAGCTTTCTATAGAAAAAAAGGTTTTAGAAAAATAAAAGAAGTAAATAATCACAGTAGATTTTATCTTAAAATAGAGTCCTAATTTAACAGACGATTCTAAAACCTCTAAGGCAGTTTAGAATCGTTCTTATGGACTCTACTAGTAATCGGATTTCCAGCAGGTTTAACCTTCCTATACTTAAGGAAAATAAATGCGACTGCCAAAATAACAATTCCTACTATAATATAACCTACCCAAGACCATCCGCCCCCTGAAGGAACAGTCTCACACTTACCAACACAGCAAGCCCCATCAAGACTTGAAACTTCCTGCCCAGAACACTGTTCTCCTGAACCACACTTTAATCCAGATAATTCAGAACAATAATACAAAACGCTTTCATTAGAACTCTTTAAATAAGAAGTAACAACTTCCTCTTTCTTGCTCGTAAAGTTTATCTTCAGAAGAAGAAAATCACTTGAATTACTTATTTTAACATAAATAATCTCTCTTATTTCTTTTTGAGTAAAATTATTCAGCGTTAAATTAAATTGAACACTAGAATTAGGCGCAATCGTTGTATTAAAAGGAGGAACATAAAATATCTTTTTATTATAATCCAGAAAAACGTCTTCTGCAGGAGCTTCACCCACATTCAATATTTCTACAGGATAGGTAGATAATTCGTTGGATAAAAGAATAGTGCTTCTAATAATATGTGGATTGAATCTAATTATTGGTCTGTAAAATATGTTCTGATTAGTCACGTTTCCAGTAAAATTAACTGTTGTATTATTAGTTATATTATCATAATTTGTAATATTGCCGTTGCTCTGGTTTACAAACGAAGTTCCATTCCCAGCAACACTATCATTATACAAACTATTATTAGAAGTTACAACCTTTCCTTTTATGTAAGCAGGTATTGAATATTTCCCAAACTTAATTGTAATTATTTTTATTCCCTCTACGTTTTCAATTGAAAAAGGCACAAGATTCTCCCCAGGACTTATTACAACATCTCTAGCCTCTGGAAAGTCAGCACCTATAGTAATTTCATCCTCTCCATGGACTGTAGCAGTTATCGCAAAATCAGTACTTGTAAATATCACTCCTGGCTTTATAGAATAATCAACTAACTCTCCTTGTGTAGAAAAGTTCTTTTCATACTTTACTTGCTTAGAAACACCATTAACAATGCTGTTCACATTTTCTATAACCAATGTATAATCACTCTGATTTGTAGGCGCAATCAGCCATAAATAATATTTATTTCCTATTTTTTGTAAGTCATAGTCAAAAGGCACTATAACATGCCCCCTCTTTAGCTTTACCTGTTCTTTAGAAATCGAACCAACAATAGAACCAGATAAACCAGTTATAATCGTCTCCCCCGGAGCATAACTATTTTTCATATCAGAGGATATTGCCAAAACCTCTGTTATAGAACCAATAAGAAAAATTCCTACAAAAAACAAAATCAACCACTTTTTCATGCATTCACTACTCATATATGTTATATAAATATTGTTTCATGCTATCTCTTTGATAATTTTTTAATTTTAAATCTCACTTTATCGATTTTATCTTCCATCCCCCTACTTTCAGTAATTTTCTTCCATAGTGCTTCAACTTCATTAGAACTTAATACTACAACTCCTGTTCCACCAACCCCCCTAATAAAAATAGTTGCTCCAGATTCCGAAGGAACTACTGGATTTGTATTCTTCTCTATTCTGTCCACCTTTAAATCAAAAGAAAGTCTTTTTGGACCTAGTATTCCCTCTCTTTTTAGCTTAATCTTCATATAACAATATATAAAATAGATTATTTAAGAATTGTTATAATACTGTTTATCTTAAACTAGACTATCTAAAAGAATAAAATTATAAACTGCCTTAATTTATTTTAAAGATGATAAATGAGGTTTTAGGTATCAGTAACTTCTCTGATACAGCCAATCAATTTGCCACAGCGGCAAATTCAATCCTTCCTCCAGAACTATCGGCGAAAATCTCAACAGCCCTTGACGTTCTTAAAATATTTTTAATAGCGATAGTAGTTTATTTTATATTCATCATAATAAAACGCCTTATTGATACTTTCACAGAAGTAAGAAATTCTAGGAATATCAAAGTAATCTCAGACAATGTAGCTTCAATAAACAACAAGCTTGATCTTTTAATCTCTCATCATAAAACAAAAGAAGATAAAGAAGACAAGAAGTTAATTAGGAAGTAGCAGTTAAATTTCTTTCATCTGATCTTTCTGTTAAGTCTACAAACTCGTATCTAAAACCTTCATGTTTAGATAATTTATTAGCGAACTCAGCAGCATAAACTATAGCCAAAGCAAGAGTGTCCTCTGAAATTCTATTTTTCTTGAAATTATATAGTTAAAACACTAATTAGAATTCCTTTGCGGAGATACTGTAGTAAGTGTATGTTATCAGAAGATTAGTTCCAAATAGATATATTAAATTGTTAAGCTACTCGTTTTTGGTCTTCTTCAAGTTTTCTTCTTAGCTGTTCTCTTCCCCTATGAAGTCTTGATTTGATTGTAATTGTTTTGGTATTAAAAACACGAGCAAGCGATTCGTAATCAATGCCCTCTGTTGCGGTAATTATAAGTGATCGCATCATTGGATCTAATTCATCTAATAAAGAAGATATTCTATCTACTTCCTCTTTTCTAATTAGAATGCTCAAAGGATCCTCTGATAAGCGTTCTATTGTTTTTGGCTTATATTTTTCTCTGGCTCTCAATAAACGTAAATATGAAAGAGTACAGCTTTTTGTAATTGTGTAAATCCAAGTATCTGGTTCTGATAAATTTGAATCATATGAGCTTGAATACCTAATTATTTTTATAAATGTCTCTTGAGTTATATCTTCAGCATCCGCTTTATTTCTCACTATTCTGAAGGCAGTTTTATAAATATTTTTAGATAAATCTAATGCTCTATTTATTAGATAATCCTGTTGTGATGCTTCAACTTGTTCTCTCTTTTCTGTAATCATAAGAGCACCCTAATTTTTATGTAAAAGGTGTTTTTAATATTATGTGAGGTGAAAAATAAGCAAGAAAAAATCCTATCAATTTAATGCGCCCGATAGGATTTGAACCTACGACCTACAGGTTAGGACCCTGCCGCTCTAATCCGGGCTGAGCTACGGGCGCATATTAGATTTAAGAGAAAAAGAGTTGTTTTAAAACTAGTGGTCTGGGGTTGAAGTTATCTTTTGGAATATCTTTTTGTACAGTACTTTTCCAGTAGAGAAAAGACTTTAAATTGATTTTGGGGTAGAAAATAATGAAATCATTTCATAACTTATCTGAATATAAAATAATTGTAACTGGAGGAGCTGGTTTTCTAGGAAAGAACGTTGTTAGAAAGTTTGGAGAAGAGGGTGTTCCATCAGAAAATATATTTGTTCCTCGGAGCAAAGATTATGATCTTCGAAGAGAAAGTGCTGTGGAGAGAATGCTTAATGATTTTCCTGCGGATATTTTAGTTAATCTAGCTGCGAAAGTAGGAGGTATTGGATATAATATGGAAAATCCTGGAGTTTTATTCTATGACAGTATTATTATGGGTGTGAATCTTATTGAACAGGCAAGATTGCATGATGTTAAAAAATTCGTTGCTGTAGGAACTGTTTGTTCGTATCCAAAATATTGCACTGTACCTTTCAAAGAGGATGATATTTGGAATGGTTATCCTGAAGAAACAAATGCTCCTTATGGCTTGGCTAAGAAAGCTCTTCTTGTTCAGCTTCAGGCTTATAGAAAGCAATATGGGTTTAATGGAATTTACCTTATTCCTGTTAACCTATATGGGCCAGGAGATAATTTTAAGCCGGAAAGCTCCCATGTTATTCCTGCTCTAATTAAAAAGTTCGATGATGCGGTAACTGAAAGAAAAGACTCTGTTTCAATATGGGGAACTGGAAATGCTTCAAGAGAATTTTTGTATGTTGATGATGCTGCAGAAGGAATAGTAAAAGCAACTAAACTATATAAGAAAGAGGATCCTGTAAATTTGGGATCAGGAATGGAAATAAGTATACGTGAGCTAACTACTCTTATTGCTCAGGAGACTGGATTTGAAGGAGAGGTTTCTTGGGAAAAGACAAAACCAGATGGACAACCAAGACGTTGTTTAGATGTTTCAAGAGCGATAGAGGAATTTGACTTTAAGGCTAAGACTCCTTTTGAAGAAGGTTTGAAAAAGACGATAGAGTGGTATAGAGCAAATAAGGATTCTATATATTGATTCTACCTAGAAGTATTGGATGCTACTCACCAATAAACAACTAAATAACAAATAATATACGGAAATACTCCATAAAAAGTATCGCTAACAGAATGTGATTTTGAATCTATAGTGAAAGACGAAAGTCTTTCCCTAATCAAAAAGTCCTTGAATAATCCTTGGGACTTTTGGATATCTTATTTATACAATAGTTGCTTTGATTATCTTGACTTCTTGTGATGGTTTATCATTAGAGTCTGTTTTAACTTTCGCTATTTTATCAATAACATCCATACCTTCTACAATTTTACCGAAAACAGGATGTTTTGAATCAAGAAAAGTATTGTCAATAAGGTTGATGAAAAATTGACTTCCTCCAGTATTCGGACCTGAGTTTGCCATTGAAATGGTTCCTCTTACATTGCTATTGCCTTTAAACTCGTCTTTAATATTATAACTTGGACCGCCCATTCCTGTTCCAGTTGGATCTCCTCCCTGAATCATGAACCCATCAATAACTCTATGAAATATTATTCCATCATAGAAACCTTGCCCAACTAATTTCTCAAAGTTGCCTGTGGTAATAGGCATATTGCTAGATAATTCTATTTTTATATCCCCCATATTTGTATGCAATAAAACTTTCTTGTTTTTGTCCATGTTTTTATAATAAACTCCTAGTCCAATTATAACAATAACGGCTATTATAAATATTA
>JAUSKH010000025.1 GCA_030647095.1 Nanobdellota archaeon
ATAAATTAAACATCTCTTCCAAACCAAAACCATTAATAGGAAAATTTCCTGCAAAGTCAATATATTTCTGAACACAGTTGCATCGCTCACTCAGTATACCTTCCATTTCCTCCAGCGTCAGATTTCTAACTTTCTCTACGAGATTAAACCAACTGCTCTTAGAAACATAAGTTCTATTATCAAAAACTTTTAAATCTAAATCACAATCAAAATCTTTCTCATTTACTCTAAAAGCTCCCTCATACAAATCCAACTGCAATCTCCCAAAATCCCTATCTGGTTTCGCAATCCATGTTTCTCCTTCTTCTTCGATAAATAATACCATATTAAGTCAGTAAATCCTTTAACCATCCTTTGTGAATGCTCGATGCTTCAATATTACTCCTAACAACTTCATAAGTTAACTCATCAAAAACTTCAATACCATGAATAACCTTCTGCAGTCCTGCTTTTTTAAGAATGTCTTCTTCAACATTACCTACAAGAACAACACCAGAAATTTCATAACCTCCAAGATTTTTCCCAATGCAATCAGATCGCTCTCGTTTTGCATTTCTCCCAACAACATATACCTTCTCGCCATGGACAATAACATTATAAGGAATATTATGACCCTCAAGCTGCATGACCAATCTTGCAGTATTGTAAGGAGCATCTTTACCAGCAAAAATTAATGCACCAACAGGATAATCCTCTAATGAATAAACATCTCTTTTAATCTCATGCTGAGAAGCTCGAAGAATAGGATATTCTAAAGATTTTATCTCATATCTTAAAGCAGTAGGATCAACAACTTGTGCATGAAATCGCTGATTCTGAGATGCACCAGCATGTACTGCATTAAAAAACACATATTGGTCTGTTAAAAATGAAAACTTAATCCATGTTGTAATATCGTCTGGAGTAATATTACCCTGTGGTCGAGAGTTTTTGGAAATAAGAAGTGAAGCATAATAGTGATAAGGAAAACCGTTTGGAGTTAGATAAAAATCTTCTAATTCGCTAATAATCATATCTTTATCAAGAATATTTTTTTGCAACATATCTTCTTTTTTCTCAGAAGAATCTTTCTGTGGATTTTGTGGTCGACTATCGCGCGCAGTGTTCAAAAGAAGAATAAAATATGGCCAGTTGTTCAAATCAGAAGTATCACGAACAGATTGTGGTGCATGTCGAGGCTGTACTTTTCTAACACAAACACGAGGAACATAAGCCATAGTCCATTCCTCATTTTGCGTTTCAACAATCTTTTTTTCTTCATCATAAATTTCAATAGGTAAATATTCTTCCCACGCTGCCCGATACAAAGCGCGGTTAAGTTCCTTAAGTCTCCAGTTTCCAACAAAACTATCCAAAATAGCTCCTAAGTCTTTTTCCATTCCCCTAATTTCAATTTTTGATGGTCTTTCTCTTGTCATTATAAAATCGAAAATGCTCTTCTGTCTTTTTCAAAGCATAGCGAGCAGCACTAGAAACAGTTATAGTTTCTTCGTCCTCGCATTGCATCGTACTTCCTATCTCAACTTGGCGGTTATCAGAAAATTGCCCATATATCAGATCATAAAGTTCCCTTCTTTCATCAATATTAATCAAATCCGCAATCTCTGGAACAATATAAACCAGAGTAAAAATCCTAGTATTAATATCGCTACATTTAATAAATCCTTTAACATCATCATAACATCTAATAACATTATACAAATGATTATATCTGCCTTCCCATTGAGAACTGCTAAAATTAACCCTTCTCTCTAAGAGCCTATTAGCCATGATTTCATCAATTAAATAAGACATAACAAGTCCAAGAAAAAAACCATTATATAACTTGTCAATAATGAATATACTTATCACAATAGAGATATATCTTCACTAGTGAAGATATACAAAAGATATTTATATATTCTTTTTCACTAAAATCGATGAAAAGAAAAATTATCAAACAAGGTCACAATACCCTCACAATTACTCTGCCAAGCAAATGGGTAAAGAGTTTTAATTTATCTCCTGGTGATGAAATAGAACTTAAAGAACAGGAAAATGGTCTCTATATAAGCACTGACAAAAAAGACCAGCCTCTTGCTACAGAAATAAATATTACAGGATTAGATATTCCAACTATATGGAAATATTTTATGGCTGCCTATCGTGAAGGCTATGATGAAATAAAAATATCCTTCAATCCAACAGACACCTACGAAAGCCCCTACAAATTTTTCAATTCACATGCCGTTGACATAAAATATGGCAAAAAATCACGAAAACACACTCCCTATGAACTTATACAAGACATCACTAATCGTTTTATAGGATTTGAAACAGTAGAGCACCATAACAACTATTGTATTATTAAAGATATGGCCCACATAACAAGCAAAGAGTTTGATCTTTCACTACGAAGAGTTTTTCTTTTAATACAACAAATGAGCGAGGAAATGACTCAAGCAATTAAAGATAATACTCCTGAATTATTAAAACATACTCATGACATAGACATTAACGTAGATAAATTCCATGATTATTGTATAAGAGTACTTAACAAAACAAGCTTCAAAGAAAAAAGGAAAACAAATTTAACTTTCTCCATATTATTCCTTTCAGAAATGCTAGCTGACGAATACAAAAACGTGGCTTATCACATTATGGAAGATATGAAAGGAAAAAAATTAGGTAATCTGCTCCCCCTATCTGAAATGGTATCAGAACAGATTAATAAATTTTATACTCTTTTCTACAACTTTGATAGAACAAAATTAGTAGAGCTATCTAATAAGGATTTAGAAATACATTTTTACCTTCCAGAATTATATAAAAAGAAACCAGGTAAGAAATCGGAACTCAATGATGATGAATTAGAAATTTTTAATCATTTTAGAAGGATTAGTAAATACATTAATGCCCTCATAGAACTAAGAATAGAAATGGAGTTTTAATTATCTACAATTCTGTTGATTAAATCACAAATAGCAGAATTATAGTATTAGAGAATTCTGAAAAAATAAGAAGCATAACTAACAGAATTATGGAGAATTCGGTTGATTGTGCTACCGTTCATTCGAATTGTCAAGATGCTTAAGGCATTGCATCTTGAGCACCCAAGATTTAAAGTCCTCAATAAATCTTGCTGTCTCCAGACAGAGAATTAGGAACTAATGATGACTTAATTATTCTAATTCTCTGTATC
>JAUSKH010000027.1 GCA_030647095.1 Nanobdellota archaeon
CTGGATTGGAATTATTTCTGGGCTAATTGTAATTGGTATGGATTTGATTTTTTTCTTAAAAAATGATCATTTGCTTTATTTTCTTCTTGGAATCGCATTTAGTGTTATTGCGTTGCCTTTTGTAATCGGACTTACATTAGAGAATAAAAAGGAGCAACAAATTAATGAGATGTTTCTAGAATTCACAAGAAGTTTGGCAGAAAGCGTTGCAAGCGGAACACCTGTGAGTAGAAGCATAATTAATATGAGGAAGAAGAATTATGGAGTTTTGACACCACATATAGAAAAATTAGCAAATCAAATTGAGTTGGGAATACCTGTTGATATTGCTTTTCAAACATTTACAAGAGATGTCAATAGTAGAGTTATAAAAAGAGCAGTAGCATTGATAAGAGAGGCTGAAAGGGCTGGTGGAGATATAGATTATATCCTTGATTCCACTGCAAAATCTATATCTGAAGTCGAAAAATTAAAGAAAGAAAGAAAGGCGGCGATTTATAACTTGGTGGTGCAGGGGTATATTATATTTTTTATTTTTATAGGTATTATCCTTGTTCTGCAATATAAAATTCTTCCTTTAACAACAGATATTGGAGGTTTTCAAAGTTTGACTAAAGGGAGTGTTTCTTCTTTGGAGCAAAATACGCCTCAATCGCTAGAAATGCAAAGTATTGCTATAACTCAGTTTACTAGGCCTTTTCTTTATCTTCTTTTAGCTCAGGGATTTTTTGCTGGATTGATTATAGGAAAACTTACAGAAGGGTCTATTAAAGCAGGGGTAAAGCATTCCTTTATACTTATGATAACTGCATTTTTAGTGTCTACGGGTTCTTCCTTATTTCTTGGTTAATTCTAACTTTCTTATCAAATAGAATATTTCATTATCTGAATTGAAGACTTCATAAGGATAGTTAATTCTGCTAAGAATTCTTTCAAACCATATGCGACTAGGATGATTCATCGGTTTTCCAGAAAGCTTTCTTGTAGAAAAACTTACTATTATATATTTAGAAGGAAGTTTAAGTAATAATTTCTCAGCTGTTTTATGTTTATTTTTTAAAGCTACATCTAAAACCTTTAGTAATAGAGACAAATCTATTGAGGGTAGAGAAATGTTACTCTTTCTTAAATCGTAGACAAATGTTTTACCTTTAATGTTATTTTTCTTAAAGAATGTTGAAATAATATTCAATTCGTCTTCTTTTATATCTGAAGCAAAATATTTTATTTTAGGATTAGCCAAAGCTAAAGGATTCAAACCGCAGCCAATATCTAAAATAGATTTAACAGAAAGGTCTTCTATTCTTCTTTTTAATACAGGATAGAAAGATATTCTTTCCGCTGTTGAGGAATGAGTTTGTAATAATTTTTCTATGTTTCCTTCATTTAATAGTTTAGATCTGTCTTTTACACTCTTTTGATACTGCCCAGTATAATAACGTAAAGAAGCCCTAATCTCTTTGCTAATTATTTTAATATCTGATATTGTTAATCTATCTAATGAAATTTTATGTTTTCTTAAATATTTTTCCAGTTCTTCATCTATTAAAGAATTTGAGATTCCACTAAACTCTTTTTTTTCTTTTATTTTCTTAGTAATTAAGGATAGAGTAATAAGATTTCCTTTTTCCATATCTAGAAAAGCTATAAGAAGTTTAAAAAAGTGTGTTTTTGTGCCATCAAAATATTTCATGTTTTGAGGTGATCAAGAACCGAGCACGCCATGAACTTTATTCAAAGGGTTCTTGACAACGTATATAAAGCAGTATAACTATTGGGCAATATGAAAAAGAAAGGTGCAACTCATATTGAAATTATTTTATCATTTATTCTTTTTGCGTCTGCAGTTGGCTTTGCATTATATTTTCTAAATCCTGTTGATCATACACGTTTGGTGGATTCTTCTTTAGGTTATGCGTCCAGAGAAATTTTAGATAATACAAGTATTAGTGTTGATAGCTTATCTGTTCTAATAAAGAATACGCCTCCTGAGCGCATTTTATCTTCAGCTCAGGGAAATATAATTGCTGTAAATATTAGTGGAATTCCGTTATCTAAAAATGTTCGGGTGGAAGAGTTAGATGGAACTGTTCTGCCTTCTGAAAGGTCTGGTGAAATAGTATATATCAAAAATTCTGCAGGTTGGCCTGCCAAAGAATTTGTATACATCAGATTCAGCGAAGATTTTGATTCGGCAGTGAGTGTTTCACCGCATCCTTTTGATAATTCAACATTCTATGAAATTTCTTCTTCTGAAAATATAAATGCTATTTCAGAGAAAAAAATGTTATATCTTAATACAACTTATTTTGAGAATTATCAAGACTTAAAGGAAAAAAGATTCAATCTTCCTAACAGGGTAAATTTTGGTTTTTCTCTCAAATTTGATGATAATAAAAATATTATAGCAGAAAAGAATATTCCTAATGGTTTGGAGGTTTTCTCTGATAACAAAAGGACAGATGTTCTTAGAAAAAACGGTGCTTTAGATTTTGGAGATTTTAATATAAAAATATGGTAAATAATAAAAAAGGATTTCTAAAAATTGTTGAAGCAACTATTGCTATTTTGATAATAATCGGCGTGTTACTTGTAGTAGTTTCTAATAGACAACAAAAGAAAAGCCAAGACTTAACAGATAATTTATTTCCTATCTTAGAAGAAATGGCTAGAAACCAGTCCTTGAGAGCCGAAGTCTTTCAGTACAATACTTCAAATGGATACACGGAAGCAAAGAATAGTCTCGTTCTAAGAAATATTGATGCTTTTGTGGGAACAAGAATTAAAAACAAGGCTTATAACCATACTGTAAGAATTTGTAATCTTGTAAATTGCCCTCTGCAGCCTTATCCCAATGATGCTAAAGGAGATATTTTTGCTGCTGAAAGAGTTATTAGTACAAACCTAGATGAAACTAATTTTAGTCCTAGGAAAGTTAAGATTTTCTTATGGTAAATATAATAGAAATACTTAAAAATGGGGGGTTGTTAGGTTATAAATGGTAGAAGAGGTTAATAAGAAAAATCTTCCTAAATGGGTCTATGTCGTTCTGGGTCTGTTGTTATTAGGAGACTTACTATATATTCTTATACATTATTTAATAATAAAGTTCTCTTTAGGATATAAAATTATTATTTACCGGTCTGATATATTTGGTTTGATGCTGGGGATTTCTCATATTTTGATTTTATTATTAGGAGTAATTTGTCTTCTGTTTAGTTTTGGTATTCTGCAAAGAAATAAAAAGAGCGACTGGGCTGTTATCCTGAGCTTTATTATTTTAATATTCGATATAATTTATTTTATTATGCTTTGGTTTGTTGGTTCAGCAGGTTTCACGTTTTTAGGAATAAGTGGTTACTTGTTATGGATACCTGTTACAATTGTTGTGCTTCTTATTGCGCTTATATTATTAATAATTGGGATTATTAAATCTAAAAGAAAATTGGGGGTTGAATGAATATTAAAATAAATATAATCTTCTTTATTAGTATTTTTGTAGGAGTTATTATTTTAATGAGTTCTGGTGCCTTTGCTTATTATGACGAGTGGAATGAATGCCCGACCTGCCATCAATTAGATGGGCGTTGGATTTGTGTTTTAAACCATAATGATTTATATCCTCATGGAATAGACTGTATTACCTTGTGGGCGTATCATTTGGATATTTTTGGTGGTTGGTGGGAGGAATTTTATTGTGATGAGAGTCCTGCAGATAAGCATGATGGTTGGTTGTGGGGAGCATGGTGTAGAATAGCAGACTATCGCTGTTCTACTGTGGGGGCTACTCAATGTGTTCCTTCTGCAGGCTCTCTGGCATATCAAACGTGCTTGAATGTTGGTGGTGTTGTAGATGGTGTTTTCGACTGGAGTACTGTTAATTTTTGTGGTTCTGGGCAGACCTGTTCTAATGGTGCTTGTGAAAACATAAACACATGCACCAACGAGTGTAGTTCTGGACAGATTAAATGCAATAGTGAAACTACTCATCAAGACTGTTTCTACAATAGTGCTACTGGTTGTTATTCCTGGAGAGATTTAGGGAGTTGTGCTAATGGATGCGACTATGGAACAGGTACTTGTCGTCCTGAATGCGGAGGCATAGGGGGGTGTCCAAATAGATGTAATGGAAATTTAATAGAAACAAATGGAGTGTGTATTGCCACTAATACATGTCAATATACTAGTCCTGCACAATCATGTACTTATCAGTGTAATCCTTCTACTGTATCGTGTTGTGGAGCTGCTGGGCAAGCGTGTTGTAGTGGAAATAGTTGTACTTCTGGTTATACTTGTGATGGGGTAACGTGTCAAATCAGTGGGGGGGGATGTATCCCAGATTGTGCTGGAAAGTCTTGTGGTGGTGATGGTTGTGGAGGGAGTTGTGGGAGTTGTGGAGGTTCCTATTGTTCTAATACTGTCGTGATTACACCTTATTGTACAGGTACTTCGTGTTCTACAACTCAAAGTGACTGCGGGGCTGTGGGATGTTCTGGTGGTGCATGTAACCCTTGTGGTAGTGTAGGAAAAATATGCTGTTCTGGGGATACTTGTCCTATAAGTGGGATATGCCAGGGGGGAAGTTGTGTTACGCCTCCTGCATTTGATTTTAGTCTTGCCAATACAGGAAATGTTACAGTTGTTTCTGGTAGCTCTGTTTTATCAAATATAACTGCAACATTTGTATCTGGAACTGCATCTGCTATTAGTTTTTCTGCATCTGGTTTGCCTTCTGGTGCAAATCCTATATTCACGCCGACATCGTGTACTCCGAGTCCAGTATCTTGTAATACGACCCTTAATATCTCAACAATTTTGTCAACTAATTCTGGTGATTATAATCTTATAATAAGTGGTATTGGTGGGGGAACTACTCGAACAACTAAGTTTAATTTGACTATACCTTGTGGAGTGGCAGATGGAAGTTCTTGTTGTGCTGGAGATATTTGTTTATCTAATGATTTAGCATGTAATACTGATATTAATGAGTGTGAGAGTTGTGGTGGTGTTGGTGAAATTTGCTGTAGTGTGGGTAATCAGTGCGATTCTGGACTTGAGTGTAATATTGTGGATAATTCTTGCACAGTAATCCCTCCCTCGTTGTGCAAGACGACATATAAGGATAGTGCTATAACAGTTAAACAAATTCAGTCTTGTATGAATTATAATAATGTTAGCGATTATGAATCTGGTAGAAATAGTTCTCAGGAATGTAACAATGATTGTGTTAAACCTACATCAGTAGGAGGAGGACGTACTCTTGATGCGGCTTATTCTACTTGCAGCTGGCAAACAGAGACAAATAAGTGTTTAATTATTAAAAACATTGTTGTTGCGGGAAGTATTACTTCTTGTGTATTTAATTATGAACAGGTTATAAACTGTTCGGATGATCAAGATTATACTATTGTGAATTATACTGTTGCTCCGCTAAACTGGATTGGCGATCCTGATAATTCTTCTAATGTTTGCAGAGACCAAACAGAATGTGGAAAAGGAAGATGTGCGAAGCAAGTTTTATGTCCTAAACCTGTAAAGTTGCCATTTTTCACATGGATTAATTTAGTTTCAGCAATCATAATTATTGCAGTTATTTATATTGTATTTTCTAGTAATAGAGAAAAGAAAAAGAGATATAGAGAAAAGAAAAAGAGATATAGAGAAGGTAGACGTAAGAATTAAAAATGATGCGTTATTATAACTAATATGAATAAAATAATAGGTGGTGTATTTGTTTTCCTTATTATTTTTCTAGTTTTTTTATCTGCAATAGTAAATGCATCTATTTCAATAGATAAGAATTCTTCTAATATCCAGCAAAATTACGTTGGGGGAGATTTAATTAAAGGGAATGTGAATATAAGTTTCTCTCAGCAGACTAATGGTGTTTTTTCAAATAATTTGGGAGAGCAAAGAATGACTCTGCTTGATTTGTTAAGCAATTCTAGTTATAAGACTATAATAAATTATCAGTGTAATCCTTCTAATTGTAAGGATGGTTATACTGCTACAGGGAATGCGGAGGATAGCTGGACATCTTCATTAAATGGAAAAGAAGTGTATGGGTTTCTTTTGAATGGTAATAATATACAAGTTAAAAATTTTAAAATAAATATTAGTGGTGTTCCACAAAGTAGTTGTACAAATCAAATTTATATAGACCTTCTTAATGATAATTCTATTGACTTCTTTAATACGAATTATATTAGTGATGGTTGTGGAAAGAAAGAAGGTTGCTTTATAGATTCTGGTGGAACTGAAAATGTTATAATTAGTGCTGATAAAAATTACTGTGAAAAAATTTCAGGATTGCCCCCTGCTCCTGCTTACAGATTAAGCGCCAAAGTAAAGAAAACGGGAAGCGTGACTGCTGAAATTGATTTAAGAATTTATAATTTTACTAACAGTTCAAATAAACAAACTTTCCCGAAGAGCTGTTCAATAGAAAATGCTGGAGATGGAGAAATTAATTGTACAATTCCTTATAGTTCTCAGAAAATTTTTGATGCTCTTGTTTGTATTAAATTAAAATCTAATATTGATAACGCTGAGTATCAAATAAGAGGAGAGAGTAGTGGTGATTCTTGTGGAGGGCAGGGTGTACCAGAAAATGGAATTAACATTGGATCATCAGATTATGAATTGTTTATAGAGCCTCTTAAATTTGCACCTGTAAGTAAGATTGAATTCAGTGAAGCAACATACAAGAATTTACATGACCAAAGTAGTGCTCTAACAAAAATTAATGATTATTTGGCTTCTACATACAAGTCTAATTGTACTTCTGGGTGCGTTATTCCTATTGGATTAAGCGGAATAAAACAAGATATAACTCTTGATGCGGCAAATTTGGTTTATGATAAAGGTAATCTTGTTTCAACTTCTAGTATATACCGGGTTGCAAAGAGTCCTTTTGCGATTGATTCTGGTTATTTAATGTTAAATCTGGAAAAAATGAATATTGTCGTACCAGAAGAAGATGGAATTAAAGATTTTAATTTATTCTTTGATGGAGAAAGAATATTCAATGGGTCTATAAGCATTAAGGTTGGATTTTATTTTAATGTGAATCCTTTATATGTTCCAATTGGTCAAAAATTAAGATTCTCTGCTTCTACTATACATAATATAACCTCATCTTCATGGAATTTTGGAGATGGAACTGCTCCTGTTAATTCTCTTGGTAAAGAAGTGGATCATGCTTACTTAAATCCTGGGCTGTACACTCTTGAAGTGACTCTTTTAAATTCTAAAGGTGAAACTTCAACAAAGAAGTTTACCGTAATGACTGGGAATGCTAAGAGCTCTGCTAACTTAACATTAAGAAAATATGAAACAATGATTGCTCAGATAAGGAAGGATATAAACAATTTTTCTACACCTATTAAAAATGAACTGGAGAAAGACTTAAAAATCAATGATCTTGAAGATGCAGTAAAAAAGATAAGAACTGAGTTTGATACTCCTTCTATTAATAATTCTGATGCTAAATATGCTTCAATAATACAATCTTTACTTGCTTTAAATTTGCCATTGGGAGTTCCTTCTAACATAAGTAGAACAGAATACGGCGAGTTGCCGCTTATTGCTGCATCATCTTCAATAGATACTAAATATATAGAGGGAATATCTGATAAAACTGTTTCTGATAAAAATAAATTAAGAAATGGTATACTGGCTTGGATGAATGAAAATTACCAAGGAGATATTAAGTTTGAGACTATATCGGCTGTATCAGAAAATGGAAAAAAAGATCTTATAAGGGTGTATAATGTTTTTGTTACGCCAAAAAAACAGAATGATTATGATACATATCTTATAATAGGTTATCCATTTGACTCTCTTAAATTTATTCAAAGTGGTGATGAGAAAATATTAGATCAGGGAAGTGGTGCATATATTCCGTTAAGTGGAGAAGCTTCTAAAAGTGTTTCTTTCTTTATTATTTCTAGTAATGGTGTCTTACCTAGAGCAGAGAGTTTAGGAATCTATGTTTCTCCTGATACGAGTCATGTATTTACAGAAAAGCCGATGTGTGGAGAAGGAGGATTTATTTGTGATGAAGGAGGGTTTAAGTGGGGTCTTTTCTTGATTCTTATTGGTGTATTAATTATTGTTTTATTAGTTGTTTATATTATTCTGCAAGAGTGGTATAAGAAAAAATATGAAAAACATTTATTCAAGAATCCTGATGATTTATACAATATTATAAACTTTATTTATAATTCTCGCCTTAATGAATCTAAAGATGAAGATATAAAGAAAAAACTCGCTGAAAGAAAATGGAGCAAGGAGCAAATACAATATGCATTTAGCAAAATTGATGGAAGGAGAACAGGAATGTGGGAGATACCACTATTTAAGGCTAAAGAAAATAGAAAAGTTCAGGAAGAACTTGTAAAAAAGAACGCTGGAAAACCGATAGATCGAAGATTTCTTTCACAAGGAAGCAAGGAGGGCTTTTAAAAGGGGAAACGCAAGATTTATTAAAAGAATAAATTTCTAACTACTGCATGATAAAAATACTTAGACAGTTTTCGACAAGAATTCTCAATGGCTTGTTTAGAAGAAGAACTAACTTAAGAATAGGGTTTTATGGTCCTCCAAATTCAGGGAAAACTAGTCTTGCAAATAGTATTTGCAAAGATTGGACTGGAGAAGAGATTGGGAGTGTAAGTAATATTCCTCATGAAACAAGACAAATACAGATGAAAGAGCAAGTAAAAATAAAATATAAAGGAAAAACACTTACATTTAAGTTGGTTGATACTCCTGGGATTGCCACTAAGATTGATTATGAAGATTTCTTGAAGCACGGATTATCCAAAGCAGAATCAAAGAAACGTGCGAAGGAAGCAACACAAGGAATTATTGAGGCGATTAAATGGCTTGATGACATGGATGCAGTAGTAGTTGTATTGGATGCTACTCAAAACCCATATTCTCAAGTCAATATCACTATAATCGGTAATCTTGTAGCAAGAAAGATACCTGTATTAATTGTAGCCAACAAAATTGACCTAAGAAAGGCAGATATCAAAAAAACGGAGGCCGCCTTTCCTGAATATGAGGTTGTAGGTATATCAGCAAAGGAGGGTACAAATATGGATGAGTTCTATGAATCTTTATTCAACTTATCCAAGAAGGTTTAAAATGAAGAAAAAAAGCGCAACAAAATTAAAGGGTTTTAGTTTGCATGTGATCCCTTATTCTGAAGTGCAGAATCTTTCTATAGCTGAGCGCGTTAAGAAAATCCTTACTCTTGTACTTGGAAATAAAATAGTGATACTTCATGGAAGGCTGAGACCAGAAGAAGAAGCTAGACTGATTGAAGATACAATGGCTTTGGTTGATCATGTGGATAATTTCAAAGGTATTGAATTAGCTGTTATAGAACCAGATATAAAAAATGAGGGTGTTTTTGTGAAGATGAAGTATGGTCTTGCAAAAAAGCTCGTAGGAGATAATCACGCTCTTACAATAATAGGACCTGCTTCAATTATTAAAGAGATTAAAAGAGATCCAAAGAAATTAGAACTTTTTATTGAATAGTCAGTTGCTGATTTTATAACTATTTTTTAAAGAATAATCTTTTTTAATTCTTCTATTTTCTCAAAATCTTTGTCTTTAGTCACAAGAAGAAGATTATTATCAATTACAATCGAGGCAGATAGTAAGTCTGCTAGTGAGAGAGATATTCCCTTTTTATCATATTTAATTTTCAAGTCAGAAAGAATTTCTGCAGATGAGTCTGTTGTATGCAGAACGTTAAATCTTTTTAAGAACGTTAAATTATTTTGAAAAGATTTACTTTTCCTGATTTTTAATCCCACTAAATACTCAAAAAAAGAGACAAAGGTTAGTTGTGGAGAAGATGAATAAGACTTGTATAGCTCTTCAAGTTTATTCATTGTTGCTTTGTCTCCTCTTTCAATAGCTATTAATATAGAAGTATCAAAAACCAGACTCATCTCTAAACCCTCTTTCTTTTCTTATCCTTTTGGTAATATTTTCGATATCGCCTGCTTCTTCGTCTGTTAATGACTTTTTCCTAGATAATATCTCCTTCCAAAAATCTTTTGAATTTTTTTCAAATTCATTGACCATTATCTTCAGTAAAATAGACATCTTCATATTGTTCTTTACGGCTAAAGTCTTAAATTCTTTCCAAGTTTCTTCATCTACACCCTTAATACATTTTGTTTCCATTAAGTATAACAGTTATACTAGTATATAAATATTGCTATTTTTAACTGAAAATTGTTGATAGATTGCAGGCGTATTAGATAATATCGTTTAACCGAATAGCCATAAATCTAAATATTTATTAATGGTAGTTTCATACGAAGAATATGGCATATAAATGCGTACATTGTTCAACACTCTACACAGATACTGCCCCGGAAGTTCTTTCTGGATGCGGACGCTGTAAAGGTAAATTTTTCTTTTATATAAAAGAAGAAAAATTAAAACAGATGGAATCACAACAAGGATTCGGTCTAGAGTTAAGCGATAATGAAAAGAAACAAATTGAGAAAGATGTAAGAGAAATTGCAGGGGTAGAGGATGAAGAAACCCCTGTTTTCCTAGATTTTGAAAGTGTTAAAGTTATAAAATCTGGCAAATATCTGATTGATCTTTCTAAACTATTCTCAGATGAAAAACCTAAAGTTTATCAGCTTGAGGATGGAAAATATATCATTGATCTTTCTTCTCCTATAAGCGAAAAGGAATAATATGCTACTAATTTAAAAGTACTTAATGCTTATAGAAAAGATGAATATAAAGAGATTTCCTAAACCTTCGCTATCCCCACAGCAAGCTGATGGGGTATTCCGCTCGGTTTCAAGACGGAAATCTCTTATCGCCAAATCGGACGACGCAGCAGAGCTGCGGGGTATTAAACCCAATTTGGCAATAAAAAGAGTTCTGAAAGATATTGAGCTTGAACCTGATAAAGAAGTTTATTTGAGAATCAGCAGAGAATCAAAGATTTTTGTTGACAATTTAAAGAATGTTGTAAAAAAGAATAAGGTAAAAGCTGATGTCTTTATTGGGGGCAGTTATGCCAAAGGCACTATGCCTAAAAAAAGTTGTTATGATATAGATGTATTCGTGAGATTTGATAAAAAAAATAAGGATATTTCTAAAGAGCTTGAAAAGATTATGAAAGAAGTTTGTAGAAAGATTAAACTGTCTTTGCAAAAAGTTCATGGAAGTAGAGATTATTTCAAAGTAAAGTGCGGACAAGATCTTGTTTTTGAAGCTATTCCTGTATTAAAAATTTCTAAAATAAAAGAAGCAGAAAATGTGACCGATTTAAGTTATTTTCATGTTAGTTATATAAAAAAACATCTTAAGAAGAATAAACTAAAAGAAGTCTTGTTGACCAAAAGATTTTGTGAAGCACAAAGAGTTTATGGAGCTGAATCTTATATCCAGGGATTTTCTGGATACGGACTAGAATGTTTAATGATTGCTTATGGAAGTTTTGAAAAATTCTTAAAAGAGATGATAAAAACAAAGGAGAAGATAATATTAGATTCTGCAAAGCATTACAAGAAAAAAGAAGATATAAAAATCGCTCTTAATGAGAGTAAAATTCAGAGTCCTGTTGTTCTTGTAGACCCCACATGGAAAGAAAGGAATGTTCTGGCTGCACTTAGTGAAGACTCTTTTAAGAGATTTAGGGAAGCTGCAAAAAGGTTTGTAGCTAGGCCATCCAAAGAGTTCTTTGAGGTTAAGGATATTGAAATTGGAAAATTAGATAGTGTTGCAAAAAAAGTAGGTGGTGAATTTGTTTGTGTGTCTATTGAAACAGACAAACAAGAAGGAGATATAGCTGGAACAAAGATGAAGAAATTCTCTAACTTTTTAAGTGAACAATTAAAGAGATATTTTGAAGTTATCAAGAGCGATTTTAATTATGGGGGGGGCAAAATAGCAAATGCTTATTTTGTTGTTAAATCAAAGAAGGAAATTGAAATTAGGGGTCCACCATTAAAAATGAAAAAACACGTTGCAAGGTTTAGGGCAGGGCATAAAAACGCTTTTGAGAAAGAAGGAAGACTATATGCTAAGATTAAGGTTGACTTTAGTGCTAAAGAATTTTTAGAAGATTTGAAGAGAAATTATGGTTTAGCTATTAGGGGCATGGGTATTGAAAATCTTAATATTTTAAATTAGGATTATCTGATTATGTCAAGATTGCTGATGCAGAAAACCATGCACTTTAGTGTATGGATGAATGCAATCTTGAGCACAAGAGAATTGTTTATGATTCTTTACAATTCTCTGTGCAGAAAATTCCAAAATCAAGAGGAATTTTCATGCATCCAAAAGTCCTGAACAAACCTCGGCTTTAAAGCCGAGGTACACGCAAGGACTTTTTGATATTATCTTGATATCTAGAATTTCTTTAAGAACTAATCTTTAGAAACTTTAGAAGCTTTGGGACCTTTATCTCCTTGCTCTATCTCGAATGTGACTGAATCGCCCTCACGAATGGATACTCCATCATTAAGCCCAGTGTTATGGACGAAATATTCCTTTCCGTCTTCTGCGGATATAAATCCAAATCCTTTCACTTGATTGAAAAATTTTACTTTACCTTTCATTTGTATACCTCCTGAATTTTAAGCATATTACTTTCATTGTGGTGTATTAATTTTTATAATAAATGTGGCTATTTAAACCTTTAAGGGTTAAAGTTAGAACCGTTAGTTAATCCTCACTCAAATCTTCAAACTTAACTTTCCATTGTTCGTCCCACATCTTTTTCCTTTTCGCGCTACAGTCTTTGCAATATTTTCTTGGATATCTTGCTAATGTGTCAAAATCAAACTCTTTCTTGCATTCCAAACATTCTTTTTTCTTTATCATCTTTATTATTTTATATATTTGTCGTTATAAACTTTTAGTTTAGTGTATATCGTGTGAGTTAATCTTTGGTGTGGATGCTCTGACCAATCTTTAACTTAAGAGAATTAGACAGATATAACTTATAAAATTACTTACCGTTAGCTAACTTAGCTGCCTTAAAAGGGTTTTCTAGTAAGTCGTGTAGAGATTCTGCGAAGAATGGTGAATGAAGCCATACCCCCACTTCTTCTTCGGAGTTTTCTCCTGTTATCATGAAAAGAACTTCTCTTTTGTCAGAGACATAAACTCTAGCAGGACTATCATGCATTCTTGGTTTTACATTACAGCGAGCAGTTATTCTCTTAGCTCTTTCTACATCGCCAGCAAGGGTTAATTTGACTTTAACATTATTTTTTAATGCTTGCTGTATTGCAGGAAGTAAAACACGGCCTTTATCTTCAAAATCGGCAACAGTTGTAGCAATAAGAACTTCTTTCTTTGCTCCTTGTATAAGTTCTCTTAATCTTGAAACAATGTTTGCTCTGCCTCTTAATGAGCCTGTTATGTCATGAGATTTTATTGGAGAAATACCTGTGTTATGAAGTTTTTCAAGTTCTTCATATTCTGTAGTATCTTTTAGTGTTGCAAGAGACTTAAGTTTTTCCTGAGCGTCCTGCATTGTTTTTGATTTCATTTTTTCCAATACTTCAACTGGCTTTACAGCTATGTACTGAACAGGCTTGCCAATTTTTACAATTGCAAAACCGCGTTTTTCAAGAGATTCTAAAACGTCGTATGTTCTTGACCTAGGAACACCAGATATGGAAGCTATTTCACCTGCAGAAGCTATACCTTTTGAAAGCAAAGCTATCCATACTTTAGTTTCATAAATGTTTAAATCAAAGTAGTCTTTGATCTGCCTTACTAGTTCTGGCTTTATTATCATAGAGGGACAACAAAAGACCTCTATTTAAACTTTTCGTTATGTATCTATTAAATAGTTACAACAGACTTATAACGTATCCTCGGTGAACATTTTATCAGAAATTGACTGAATTTAAATCAAATAAGCAATAGCTAAACCGATAAAACAGCCTGCGCTAATGAAAGGCATTGCAGGATAGAATTTGCCTTTCTTTGAGTAATGGAATAGAAGGGCAAGGGCTGCTGTTGCACATAATGAAATTATTAATGCTTGTACTAAACCCATTGCCATTAGAACTACGCCTGCGCAGATTATTGGAAAGACTACGTCGCCGCCTCCAAGAATGGCTACATTAACTTTTACTTTTTTGTTTAGATTTTTGCTTTTGCTTGCTTTTGCTTGCGCAATAAGTTGTTTTTCTTTCTTTCCTATGTATGGAATGAAAAAGCCTGTGAATAATCTTAACTTTTGAATTTGGTATTTGGCCATTTTCTGCATAAAGCCTGCGTGCCAGACAGCGTAGATATCGTAAACAGAGATTATAACTAACAAAACAATTATTGACCATATATTCAACAGCGGAACGAAAATCGCTGCAATACCTGGGTAGATAAGAACTTCAGTAATGTTATGTGCTACGATATTTCGCTGAAATATTTTTACAAAAGATAAAGGAAGGGCAATGATAATTGCTATAATTGAAGAATATGGGAGTGAGTGAAGTACTGCATTAAATGTTATTCCGAGAGCGAGAGCTACTACAATGAAGAACCAAATTCTAAAAAGCCATTCTGCATGATATTTCATTAGAATAAGCATCAAGGAAACTGCTATAATAATTGCAAAAATTATTGAGAGAAGGGTACTTTGAGGAGTCACATCTGCTGGAGGATCCATCCCATAAGGAAGATTATAATGAGTAACGTTTACTATATCTCCTTGAGTATTGTTTTCTTGAGATACTATTGGTTTGTATTGATGAACTACATATAAGCCTATTAGTTGTGCAACTAGGAACATTCCTAACAATAGTAAGGTTATTTTTACAGAATGCTTCATAGTGTTAAATGTTAAATAGGGTTTTTAAATTGTAGGATTAGTTTATTTCAATCTAATTGTTTCTAAATTCCTTGGTGCAGAGGTTTCTACATGAGTTGCTCGGTATAGCGAAGAAGCAAAATCAAGACATTTTGAGAGTTCTCCATGATTTAGAATTATTTTCTTGGGCTTGGGATTCATTCGGCTTACATATTGCATTAATTCATTTCTACCAGAATGAGCAGATAAACCATATAGAGTTTCCACGCGTAGATTTACTGTAACTTTATCATTTCCATAATCTTTTCCTAAACTAACCTCTTTAGCTCCTTCTTGGATTGTTCTTCCTAATGAGCCGATTGACTGATAGCTTCCAAAAACCATAAGATTTTTAGGACTATCTGCAAGATGCCTGAAATATTCTACAGAAGCTCCGCCAACTAACATGCCAGATGTTGCAATGATTATACAAGGACCTCCTTCTATAACCTGCTTACGCTCTATCGGACTTCCAACCCTCTTAAAAATTTCTGATAAGAAAGGATTATTATCTTGAAATATCTGGGATCTAACATTTGCGCTAAGAAAATCAGGGTAGGCTGTATGAATTGCATTAATATCCCAAATCATGCCGTCAATATAAACAGGTATTTGCGGAAGTTCTCCTGTTCGGATTGCTTCTTCAACCCTTAACATTGTTTCTTGCGAGTGTCCTAGACCAAGTTCAGGCAAAAGTATTTTCCCTTTGTTTGCGATAACTTCTTTAGCCATTTCAATGAATCTTGCTTCTGTTTCTCTTCTTGGAGGAAGAATATCATCTTTACCTCCGTAAGTCGACTCTATTTGAAGAGCTTCAATTCTCGGGAATCTATTTACTGCAGGATCTAAAAGGCGTGTTTTTGCGTATTTAGTGTCTGCACTATAAACAAAATTATGTAAACCATTTCCTACATTAATGTGTACTTGCGCAGATCCTAAAACGTGACCTGCATTATAGAAAGTTATTCTGACGTCAGGAGTTATGTCTGTAACTTCTCCGTAATCTAAACAGATGGAATGTCTAACCATTTCTTTAATATCTTCTGCTTTATAAAGAGGGAATTCTGCTTTTTTGTATGCTACACCAATTAGGTCAAGCTGAAGTAGTGCTGCGATGTCTCTAGTAGGGGGAGTTAGATATGTTGGGCCTTTGTATCCCATTTTGTATAAATAAGGAATAAGGCCAGAATGATCTAAGTGGGCGTGCGAAAGAATAATTGCATCTATTGAGTTTAGATCGCCGATTTCTGCTACATCTAAATAGGGAAATCGTTCTGGACCCTCTGATATTGCTGGATTTATGCCACAATCAAGAAGAATTTTTGAATTTGGAGTGTGTAATAAAAGACAAGAACGTCCGACTTGCCTACCGCTTCCTAAAAATGTAAGTCTAACCCAGATATCTTTTTTTTCTGGACTCCATTCCTTGTAAATCTTTTTACCTATATCGTTTAGAAATTTTCTACGATAGTTATTGTTTGCGTATAATACTGAGCGTATCTTCTCAGTGATTTTCGAAGGTATGGCTGGACTTCTTTGTACTGTTGGTAGCCAGCAAGTAGATTTTTTAATATCGTTCAAAATAGATCCTTGTTTTCCTATTACTAATCCTGGTCTTTTTGCTTCTATGATAACTATACTTCTTTGCACATCGAAAAGTATATTTACTATTTCTGCTTCAGCTGGAACAAGTGCTCTAATTGTTTTTTCTGTTTCTTCTTGGGATGCTAAAATCTTCTGGTCTGCCCGTAATTCAACTCTTTTTTTTATTCTATTAACAGCTTTCTTTATGCTTTCTTCTCCTGTTTTGAAAAATTCTTTTTTCTCTGTGTATAGAACTATGTTTGCGCCTTCGAAGCTCGCATCGCTTACTACTCCTGATGGTAATTCTTCTTTGATTGTCTTTAAAATGTCTGCCATATTAATTTAGAGTCAGTTTTTACTTATACTGAGGGATTATTTGTTCAGAAACAACATGCTTAATTCCGTCTTTAGTTACAGAAAAGACGTCTATGCCATTACCTGAACCAGGATCTCTTTCAATCGCTGCTTTGATACACTCTTTAACAAGCTCCACACCATCTTTGATAGGTAAATCCTTCTTATATTGCCTCTCTAATAGTCCTAAAATGAAAGGCATTCCTGATGAAAAATTTGCGTCATATTCCTTTACTTTGTATACTCCTCCTGCAGGCTCTACAGTATAAAGCTCAGTAGTGCCATCTTCATTGAACCCAGCAACGAGAAGACCTACAACAGATGGAATCATTGAAGGCGTGCGAATATTTCTATATAATATATTGCCAATAAGGCTTGCTGACTCTTTCACAGAAGGTCTAATTTTTGTTTTTAACTCTTTTAATCTTAATTCTGCAGCAATAACTTTTTCTGAAATATCAATATCGGCAGCAACGCCTGTACCAGCAACTATTAAATATTCATTAATTTGTACTACTTTTTGTTCGTTTTTACCCATGATAAGCTGGCCGCCTGCTGTTACTCTTCTATCTCCAGCCATAGCAATACCATCTTTACATACTAATCCTACTATGCTTGTACCAGACTTCATTATGTTCCTAGAAATTTCTTCATTCATTTTAAGAAGAGTTACACCTTACTAAAAAACAAGTATGAAAGGGTATATAAATCTTTTTGAGATATATTATTATTGTGGGTTTTTTAGTTTAAAGTTAGACTATCGGTGCGGAAGCAATCAACTCCACGTTGGAAGTATCACCATCTTTAGTTACTCTTAAAACGTTTTCTACGAAACCTTCTATTTTAGATTCGTGGCTAACAATAATTAATTGGGAGGCATTCAACTGTTCTAAAATGTCCCGTATCTTTTGTATTTGTGATTCTGAAAAACCTTCTGTTGGCTCGTCTAATATGACTATTCCGCGGGTTTGTATTTTACTTAAAACAGAATTTATTGTTTGATTAAGGGCTAGACGGTAGGCAAGAGCGACTGCTGTTCTTTCGCCACCAGATAAAAATTCGTATTCCATTTCTGCTCCTTCTCTTATTATTATTGGTGTGAAGTTTTCATCTATATTGGAGTCGAGTGTGTTTTCAGGAATCAACATTAAAAACCATTCTCTGAAAACCCTTGAAAATTCGTTTCTTAATCTTAAAAGCACGTTTCTCTCTATAAATTCTATGAGGTTTGCAAATTGTGAAGAAAGCCAGTCTATCGTATCTGTTATTTTGTATAGCCTTTGCTTTAATACCTCCCTTTTTAGGATAGATTCTTTTAATAGTTCTATTTCTTTTTGAGTCATCTGTCCTTCTTTTTTTAATTCTGCTAAAGAGATTTCTGTGTTTTTTTCATCCATAAATGCTTGCTTGAGTTCTAGCTGTTTTTTCTTGAACTGGTTATCAAAAGCAGAGTAACGCAAGATACTCTCCTTTAATCCATTTAAATGGTGAGATAATAAACTTAAGTCGTTTTCAAGGCTTTGTTTTTGTTTTTCAAGTTCTGTTATCTTTTGTTTTGTTTTAGTAAGATACTCTTCCTTCGATTTTATTATTTCCATTTGTGTTTTCTTATTTTCCAGTTCTTTTAGTTCTTTTTTTATTTTTTCTAATTGGATTATAAATTCTTTATTTTCTTCTTTTATGTTTTCTAATTGCTTTACAACTTCTGATATTTTAGATTCGGCTTCATTTAGGATATTATGTTTATGTACTTCAGATACTGTTTGTAAACATGTGGGACAGATTTTTATGTTAAATACACTCTCCTTTTTATGTGTCGAATCTTCTTTTTCTTGCTCAAGAATTCTTATTTTACCTAAAGTTTCTAAATAGTTTGTGCTAGTCTTTTCTAGGATATCTCTTTTTAGGGATATTTCCTTGATAATGGAAGTGTATAACACTTCGTTGTAAATTTCGCCTTTTTCTAGAAAATTTCTGTTAAGCTCGTTTATGTCCCTGGTTATGAGCGCGAAAGTCTCTCTTTTTGTTCCTAGTAGGATTTTTGTTTTTTCTGCTTCCCCTTCAAAAGTACGTTTTTCCTCTATTCTTTTTTCTATGATACTTAATTCTGACTCACATTGTTTCCTGTTCTTTATTTTTTCATTTAGTTCTACTTCCTTATCGTGTGCTTTTAGATTAATTAGGTTTAATTGAGAACTTCTATTACTCAAATTATCTTTTTCTTGCTCTAATAGTTTTATTTCTGCCTGTAATATTTTTGAATCATTTTTTAGTGCGGTAATTAATTGCGATAGATTTTCTTGAATGGTTTTATATTTATCAACTCCGAATATGTGGCGTAGGATATTCATTCGCGTTTCTATATCTTCAAGAATTATCTGTTTCATTTGTTCTTGAGGAGTGTAAACTGTATACCTATATAGTGTGTTATTTTTCTTAACGAATTCTAAAGGATAGCCTATAAGAGAGACAACCTTTGACTTTATTTCTGTAACTGATGACTCTATTCTTTCCCCTTCAATAGATATTGCTGCAAATTCGTTGCTGACTCCTTTTGCAGATCTTTTTAACTTTCTTTCTATTATAATTTCTTTTCCATTTATTTCTAAATCTAAAACTACTTCTCCTACTTTTGCATTGCTTCTCAGCAAAGAAGAACCTTTTTGTCCGGGTTGTAATCCGAATAAAGCGTATTCTAAAGCTAGAAGAATGGTGGTTTTTCCTGATCCTACATCTCCTGAAAGCAAAATAGACCCTTCTGGAAATTCGATTTCTTGACTTTTGTACGAACGAATGTTCTTAAGTTTTATACTTTTAAATTTCATTTTGCAATATTTTCCTAGATTCTGAAAGTAGCCTATCTCCAAATGCAGAAGACGTTTCATCTTCTAATTTTTCTATTGTGAGAGTCCTCATTAAATCTGGAACAAAGGAGTTAAACCTGCTTAGATGTGTTTCTTCAAATCTTTTAACGATTTGTGCTTCTAATTGCTCTGAATCGAAAATATCTAATTTTATATCTGGTTCTGGCAAATGAAGCTTAGAAGTGCTCTTTAAGAAGGTGTATGCTCCTTTTTCTTTTGTATAAGATTCTATTTGCTGAAAGTCTATATCAGATGTTTTTCCTTTTTCTAAAATTCCGCAAATCCTTACTATTATTATTTTATCTTTTAATTCTTTTTTTGAGAGTATATCCAAAATCTTTTCAGTTGCTGTTAAAGAATTTGTAATTTCTAAGGTTATAGGGATTACTTCTTTTAGTTTAATCTCTTCCCTTGTAATTCTTCCATTGTCAAAAATATAAAAAGATCCTCCTTGTAATTCTTCCAGTTCTGAAAGATTGTTAGGGAATGTTGGACCTGAATAAACCTTTGTATCTCTATGATAATTAATATGGAGATGTGAAAGTGCAAGATAGTCTACTTTTGGAAGATATTTTTCGTTAACAGATTTTATAGGAGAGTTATTAACTGCATCTTTTATTGTAGTATGAAGCATTAGTATATTAAATAACCCTGGAGCATATTGTAATTTTATGCGTTCTATCTCGTCAACTTCTAAACCGGACTTCTTGCCAGGATAACCAAATAAAGCTATATTCTTATAGATTGTAGGTTCTAAAATTATGGAGTCATTGCGAATTTCATAATTGGCAACGTTCTTGCAGAAACCTGCTTTTTCTAATACATCTAAAAAAGTCTTTCCTGAAACAGAATAGTCGTGACTTCCGGCAATTAAGAAAACAGGTATATTTGCTTCTTTAACCTTTCTTAACTCTTCAAAAGCTTTCTTTAGCGTGTCGATGGGTGGATAGGCTGCATCAAATAAGTCTCCCGAAATTAGAATAAAATCTACTCTTTCTTTGATAGAATACTGAAGTGCAAATTGAAAACTCTTAAAATTTAGTTCTTTTAGCTCTGGTTGTCTCCAGCTTCCTAAATGACAGTCTCCCATATGTGCGAACTTCATAACTTAAGGGCAGTAAGAGGTTATTTATAAATTTCTATTGTTGAAATACGGCGGTAAGTTGTATTGTTAAGCCCAATGTTTAGGAGGATAAGCTGCACGGGGAAAGTCTTTATTGCTCAATAATTCTTGTGGAGAATACCAACTTAAATTTCCTTTTCCCCTTTCTTCATACAAAACACAGCCATTAGCACTATTTCCATTAACTGCAATCAATCCTTTTGGTAAAACTTCAAGAAGTAAAGCCAATCCAGAAAATTGTGAAAAAGGCAAGTTTAGGTTGTCTTCTACAGAAATCAGGGCATGCTGAACTTTTTTTCTATCTTCGTCTATAATTAATGCTCCCTGTATAGCAAATGTCGCTATAATCTTTTTCCAATCTGGAGAGTCACTTGTCTGGAGGTCATTGTATACTTTTTTAATTTTTTCTAATGTTCTCTCCCAGGGTTCCCCTTTACCCAAGATTCCTCCAGCACCAAAAGCATGGTGGATATATTCTACAAAAGTACTACCGTTATCAATACTTATTTTTCTGGGTTCTCTGTGTTGTCTAATTCTATGTGGATAATAATATACATCAGTCATTGACATAAATAAAATGATTGCTTAATATTAATAAAGATTATTATACTGGCTGATTTTTTGAAATGTAATTATGAATTAAAAAATTTTAAAGGGGTAGAATACCTGTGCAAGTAACTGGTTGAGTTATCACACTTTCCTCGCAAAGAACGATTTTTTGTTTCACTAATATTGCTGGTTGTATTTCAATGATATATGATGTTGATGCTGGCGATTTAGTTAGAATTGAGGAGATATTGTAAGAAGCAGATATGCTTTCCCCAGGAGGTAAGGATTTGAATAAGAAAGGGTTATTTTCATTGACTTGTTCTCTAATTTCGTTTCCTTCTTTTCCAAATCTTACGTATAAAGTGGATACGTTGAATAAACCTTTATTAGATATTTGTACTAGGAGTTTTCCCGTTGTTAAATTGCAAATTGAGTCTTCTAAAACAAGATTTATTTCGCTTGAACAAACAGGTTTGCTGAAGGGGGGAATCCATCCTGAAAGAAAACTGTAGACTAAAGTTCCCAAAGCAATACCTATTACAATTAGTAAAACGTAAGAAACTACTAAGCTATCTGCTTTTTTTTCTAAATTAATTTTTGAATTGTTCATTTAAGGTGTACCTAGGGTTTTTTGATTTGATCCTGAAACAGAAATGAATTGCTCTCCTTCATTTTCTTTTTTAAGAACTATAAAAAAGTTCTGTCCAGGTTTCAAATTAAAATCATACTGAATGCTGGACGTAAGATTTATCTTCACATTTGTTGATGAAAGGAAGAGGGCGCCGCTGTTTTTTTCTATTCTTTCAGAAATTCCTACTCTGGATACTGTTCCACCTGATGAAATTCCTATATCTCCTGTCTGAGTGTTGTTGTATAAAATAAAATTAGCTGCTGTTGAATTTCCATAAATAATAAGTAAATCTTTTGAAGGTGAAACTAAGGCGTAATAATCTGTAAGGTTCTCTATGATTTTGTTTGTTTCTGCTTGTGAGCGAGAAGTAAAAACCCCATTATTAAGAACTTGTGCTCCTTCATAATTTATTTCATCAGATAAATCATAAACGGCTGAATCTTCCTTTGTAGAACGGGCCATGTTGTATACTGTAGCTACACTTGCAATAATACCCACTATTACCAGTGCCGCGATTAAATAAAATTGTCCCCTCTTATGCATTATGAAATGAAAGAACGTTGTTATTTATATGTTGCGAAAATTGGAGAAACTAGAATAACCAAAAATCTTTTATACTCTTCTTTTTTGGGGATTATATGACTAACGTTTCAAACTGTCGGTGGCTTTAAAAAAGAGTATTTAGCAAGAGCTATAACAGATAAGGAAGATTCTATTGATTATCCTGTTGCGATTATTGGTACAGGTATTGCCGGTGCTTCACTTAGCTATCACCTTGCTAAATTTGGAATTTCCCATGTTCTCTGCACAAGTCAGAAAAATATTTTTTCAAATACTAGCTCATTAAGTTACGCACATTCTAGAGTTCCAGAAAAGAAAGATTTAGAGAAAATTATTGAGCTAAGTGTGAATAAACATGGGGAAAATGAAAAAAGGGCAAGATTTGTTTATGAGAATTCTTATGATGTTGTTAATTTGTTTGATGAATTAGGAATAGACTATGAAGGGAGGGGCTTTTGGGTTTATCCCTATTGAAAGAACTACTGGAGGTTACGCTCTTCTAAAGAAATTGCTTGCCTCGAATAACCAAATTTTGACTAAAACTTCTCTAATTGATTTCCAAAAGGTTAATGATCGATTTTTAATTTCGCTTCAAGGAGAAAAAGAACATGTGCTAAGTGTCAAGAAACTTGTTTTAGCTACTGGAGGGTATGGAGGTAAATTCGAGTGCACTGACAATTTTAGATATTCTTCTTATGTTATACAAGACTTGGTTATAAAGAATGGAGGAAATGTGAAGAATAAGGATTCCATATTTATACATCCTTTTGGATATAATAAAGGTAAAAAAATACTAATCGGTATAGAATCTATGGCTGGAGAATTTTTAGATTCTAAAGATGAATTCTTATTTGAAGAAAGATTAAGGAAGATGATAAAGGAAAATAATTATCACGAGTCATTTTCTGAAATTTTAGAAAGGGTCAATCGAATAACTAGTAAGGGTGAAAAAATATATTTTGTAGATTCTAAAAGAAAACTAGAAATAAAACCTACAGTTCATTACACTGGTGGAGGAATAGATGCGGATGAATTTGGAAGAGTGTATGGGATAGAGGGATTATTCGCTATTGGGGAATGTCGTGCTGATGGCTCAAGAAATGGAGGGAGACTACCCGGATATGCATTTACTTCGGCTATAGTTGATGGGAAGAATATTGCTTCAATACTGGCTAGAGAATTGTATTCTGCCTAAATTCAAAAACAAAAAGCTTATAAATTGGTATATACTATGTATATACATGGTAGTGGGGGAACAAATAATTAGGTACGCTAAGGTATTTGGGAATGGGGCGCATGTTTTTGTTCCAAAAGAATGGGTTGGAGAGCAGATAACTTTAGTAAGACCAAAAAAGAGAAGTTTGAGAGAAAGAATACTAGACACTTTAGAGCCTTACCTTGAATCGATTACAGGAGTTTACTTATATGGTTCTTATGCAAGATCTGAACAAGAAGAAGATTCGGATGTAGATTTGCTTATAATAACTAATAAAAAAGTAAAAATTAGAGAAAAAGGATTTGAAATTCTGTCGCTAGATAAAAAAGAAATAGAAAAAGCCATTAAGTTAGAACCATTATTAATGTATTCTATATTTTCAGATTGTAAGTCTATAATTAACTCTGGACTCATTGAGGAATTAAAGTCCCTATACACTCCTAAATTGGCTGATTTTAGTGATTTCCTTGCAGATTGCGAAAGACTAGTTAAGATAAATGGAGAGTTTATAGAATCTGAAAAAGAGAAATATTTTTCTGGTGATGCAGTCATCTATTCATTAGTATTAAGGATGAGGGGTTTGTTTATTTTAAAATCGTTACTTGAAAGCAAGATTTATACTCATAAATCTTTCAAACATTGGATTTCCAAGAATTTACCTGAAATTGATTTTAATTCTTTATATTTGGCTTACAAACTATCCAAAAACGAAAAGAAAATAAATTTTAAAATAAAGGTTGAAGATATTAAACAATTATTAGAGTTCTTAAAGAAGGAGATAAATTTTATGAAATATGACAAAAAGAGAAAAAAGGCTTGAAAAAGGAATTGAATCTTTAGACATCAAGATGCATTGTGAACCCTCCGCACTTAGGTGCGGAGAGAGCATCTTGAATGTGCTCAAGAACTCAAGCATGCCTTGTACTTTAGCGTAGAGTTCTTGACAAAATCAAAGAAAAATTCATTTAGAAAAGAAGAAGGCTACTGAAGAAATAGGTGAAGAAGAATTGGTTAGGTATTATGATCAAAAAGTCCTTGTATAATCTTTGGACTTTTGGATGCTCAAGATACGCAGATTCATCAAGTATCTTGACATAAAGAAATTGAAAAGTTTGAAAGGGAGAAAGCAAAGAAAAAAGATAAACTTAATTAGAAGAAACGCCTATTTCTAACGGTAGTTCTTTGTTAAAAGAAGCTAAAACTGTTTTCAGAAGTTGGGTCTTTTTTTTAAAGCCTAAAATTCCGATGCTTTTTACTTCGCCTGTCTTTATATCTTTTCTTACAAAAACACCCTCTTGAACTTCACTAGCTATGCATTTGGATGGTTCTCCAAATAATACTTCTAAAAAATCAGATTCTTTCTCATATTGTATTTCGCATGTTTCTTCCATTTTATTCTATTTTATCCATGAAATAGGATGTTACTATAAAGCCATCTCCGTTTAAATACTTAACGAGGACCATCAGAAAGTTCTCTGGATAAGATCTATTTTTGTAATGTTTGTAATATTTATAGACACTTTCATCATAATTATGATATATAATCTTAGTTGGTTTCTCTAGTGCTTCTTTTATTAACTCTTCATTCTCAACTTCTGGATGTTTCTTCCTGATTTTTGACCATTGTTCTTTAGTTAATCTAATCTTTCTGCCAGACTTATCAATTACTTCAAAAATTATATTCATTAGTGAAATAGTATTCATGATATTTTAAATATTGCTTTTATGCTGGCTAGAGAATTTTCAATTAATAAATCAGTAGTGCAGACGGGAAGATTGCTCAGTTTTAGTTTATGAGCTACCTCTCGCCTTTCTCGGTTTTGCTTCCCTACTAGCACCTTCGTCCTACTTAGGGCTGCTCCGATCAAGGTCTGACCCGTTTCATAGGAGTGTGGTCGAGCAGGACAAAACGTCAACGTTGGGTGAAAGACCCATAAACCTCTGCCTCACGCACTCCTTTCAGTCCGCCATAAAGCCCATTTGCGAATGGCGCAGGGCTAGCGCGCCGACTTGTCTGCACTATAAAATTAAGCTTTGAGTGTTTTATAAAGTATTCGTTTTGTAAATATGGTGCCTGGCTGCTGTTCCTTTATAATGTGCTTACTTACTCGGCAAGCGAATTTAAGTTTTTCTAGTTAGATTTAGAAAAATTTATAAACTAACTTTAAGTTATTATATCATAACTATAGGTTATATATGATAGAACTAACAATAAATGAACAGGAAGCGCTACTGATATTGTATAAAGACTTTATTAATTTTTATAATGCGAATTCTTTAAGTAAACTGCTTAAAATAACGCAAGTTGGTACAATGAAGATATTAAAAAGATTGGAAATGAAAAGAATTATTAAAAGCAAGAAAATAGGGAAATCGATAGTTTACAAAGTAAATTTAGAAAGAGATTTTACACAAAGGCTCTTGGCCTTTGCCTTATCTAATGAATCACAAAAACATGAAAGATGGAAAGATGAATTTAAATCCTTAAATAAAAAGAAGAGAGTTATATTGTTTTATGGTTCTGCGAGCAGAAACTATGCTCAAGCTAGAGATATTGATATACTGGTTTTGCTTGAGAAACAAGAGGTGAGTGAAGTAAATCGAGAACTTAAGAAAATCCAAGAAACACTGCCAAAAAAGATTCATGCAATTAAGGTAACAAAAACTGATGTAATAAAGAATCTAAAGAGTAACGATAAAGCAATGGTGGAGATAATTAAAACTTCAATTGTTTTGTATGGGTATGATGAATATATGGAGATTATAAATGGATTCGCAAGCTTCTAAACATAGAACATGGTGTGAGAGGAAAGCAGAGAAAGAGATAGAAGAGTGTAAAAAACAAAATAAAAAGCCAAGACATAGAGGTCTAAGAAAGATAACTCCTGATAGACTGCTTGCTCTCGATCATATTGAGAAAGCGAAACATAATCTTGGGGTTCTTAAACTTCTTAGGAAGAATGGTTTCTCAGATTGGTCTATAACTGCAGGATTCTATTCTTTATATCATTGTTTTCTTGCTATAGCGGTATATTTTGGCTATGAATCAAAAAATCAGACTTGTACTATTTCCCTAATAGAATCGCTACAAGAAGATGGAAAAATATCTTTGAGGAAAGAAATTGTCGATTTCATGAAATACGAAGAAGAACAAAACAGTCATGAGGATAGCATTCTTGAGCTAAGAGAAGAATATAGTTACGGTATTGACCTTGAGGTTAAGAATGAAGAGCAGCTTGATAAGATAGAATCGTTATGTATTGAATTAATTGATAAGACTAGAGAGACTATATATCGGGACCTTTGACTAAATCCTATTTTGCCCCCCCCAGTTAAAACTTTTTTATGAGAAACATTTATAAATCTCTTATTATTTTATAGTTAAACATGGTGAACAGAAAGGGGTTGGCTCCGCTTCTTATCGGTATAATTATTTTTATTGTGGCTGTTGGCACAGCGACTATGTATTTCTCTGTGAGTTCTCCTAAAGCTAATGCTCAATTCAGTCCTGGAATTAATGATCTTAATTGCGTGAAAGCTGATTTAGTTGGTGGGTCTGGATTAACTCCAAGTGGAAGTGTTACTAATACTGATGTTCTTTGGGTTAAGTCAAAGATTGGGTGTAATACAACTTCAGATATAGATTGTGCGAGAGCAGATATTGTTGGAGGCGTAAATGGAACATCTAATGGACAGGTAAGTAATAGTGAAGTATTGTACGTTAAATCAATGATTGGATGTTCTCTACAAGCGCCAACGTGTTATGACTCTGAAAAAAAGGATTCCCTGTGGAATTGGGGGACTGTATATGGAGTTACTTATAATAATACCACTAATCTTAGTGTTGGTTATAAATATACTGATTACTGTGTGAATTCAAATACTGTTATGGAATATGCTTGTAATAGTAGTGGTCAGTCTCTTGCTTCTCAGACAAGTTGTCCTAGTGGATATAGTTGTAGTAATGGGGCTTGCGTGGTAAACCAAATAACAAATTCTTGTAATGATAGTGATGGTGGTATTTTTCCTTTTATAAATGGTACTGTTAATTTAACTGTTGAAAATGCTTCGGGTTATAGTGTTGATTATTGTATTACTTCTACAGATCTGTTTGAGTATTATTGTGATGGCGGTAATAATTTGATGAAAGTGCAGTTAAATTGCACAATGTTTGGTTCTAATTATAAATGCCAGAATGGGGTTTGTGTAATAAATCAAAATGGTACAGTTAATCAATGTAATGATAGTGATGGCGGTTTCAAGCCAAATACTTTTGGAAATATAATTGGCTACACTAATAACGTATCTTACTCGTATAGCGATTACTGTATTAATAATTCAACTCTTAATGAAAGATATTGCAATGGTGTACAACCAACCAATTCAACATATAACTGTTTAATAAATTCCACTACTGCGTGTCAGAATGGAAAATGTATTTATATTGTTGACATTATCGAAGGTCAAAATAAAACAGTTATTGTAGATGGTAAAATTTATAATGTCTCTCTTGGGTTTGTTAGCTCAACAGCAGCTAAGATTATTGTAAATGGAGAAGTTACAAGCTCGTTACATGAGGGTGAGACCTACAGACTAAGCGAGGGCACTTATATTAGTGTTATAAGAATCAACTTTAACAGTAAGGACACTGGAGTTAGCGATGTAGAAATAAGCATAAGTAATAGTTAGATTATTAATGATTTTCTAATAGATTAAGGAGAGATTTGATTCTTTATCTTTTGGATATCGCTACTTACTCTTTTCTTCTTTTGAGTTTTATTGCCTTTAAAATGGACGAAAAGAAGAACTATAAGCAATAAAGCAAGAGATACTGAATTTGCGAGTAAGATTATTAGTAAATTCATTATCACATCTTTTCTATTGTTTCTATTCCTAAAAGAGCGAGAGAGTTTTTTAAAACTTGGGATGTTGCGTCTACGAGGTCAAGACGGAAAGATTCTTGATCGCTTCCTATTACAGGCAGTGAGTGATAGAATTCGTTGAATAATTGCGCAAGAGTGTATGAATAATTAGCAATTATATTAGGAGAGAGGGATTCATATGCTTGCTGGACAACAGCTTGGAAAGATTCTAACTTTAATATAAGACTCTTTTCTTTATCTTCTATATTTGACAGAGTATACTTCTTTGGCTGGTTTTTTGCCTTTCTTAAGATGCTTTTTGCACGGGCGTAGGTGTATAGGATATATGGACCTGTGTTTCCTTCAAAGGCGACAAACCTATCTATGTCAAAAATCATGTCACTTGATCTGTGGTTCTTTAAATCTCCGTAGAAAATAGCTGCTAGGGCTATTTTTAGGGCTCGCGAATCTAGCTCTTTTGCAGATAATTTTTCCCTTTTCTGTATTTCTTTTTTTGCTAGCTCTTTTGTCTCGTTTATTATATCTTCCATGAAAATTGTTTTTCCGTGACGAGTTGCAAATTTTTTGCCGTCTTTATCTAGATATAACCCGTGATCTACATGGATGCAGTTTTTACCCCACCCATAGCCCATTAATTCTAAAACTTTGAAAAATTGCTTAAAGTGAAGCTTTTGCTCTTGGCCTACTTCGTAGATTAGCTTATCAAATTTATATCTTTTATAACGGTCTATTGCTGCAGATATATCTCTTGTTGCGTATAAAGTTGCTCCATCTGATTTTTTTATTAAGCATACTCCTAAACCGTATTCTTCAAGATTAACAACGAGGGCGCCTTCACTCTCTTTAAGCAGATTTTTTTCTTTTAATTCTTCTATTGTGGCGCTCATTTTATTTTTATATTCTGACTCTCCAGAATAGACGTCAAAATTTATGTTTAGAATTTTATACAGTTTTTTAAATTCCTTAACGCTTAACTCTCTAAATTGTTTCCACAAGTGTACTGCCTCTTTATCGCCTTCTTCTAATTTTTTGAACCATTGTCTTCCTTCTTCTTCCATTGATTTGTCTTTGCTTACTTTAACATAAATTTCATAAAGATGCTTAATAGAGTCCTTTCTTAGCTTATTATAGTTTCCAAATCTTTTGTATCCCACCATTATTTTTCCAAAAGGGGTTCCCCAATCTCCTAGATAATTTATTTTTATAACCTTAAATCCTAAACTTGAGGATATATTTGCTATTGAATTTCCAATGATTGTTGAACGTAAATGACCGATACCAAATGGTTTTGCAATGTTCGGAGAAGACATTTCAATTACAATTTTTTTTCCTTTACCTGTTTTAGACGAACCATATTTGTTTTTTTCCTTTTTTATTTTGGAGAGGGTTTCCAAAGCAAGAAAGTTTCTATTTACAAAGAAGTTTAGATAAGGTCCTTTTGCTTCTATTTTCTCAAATTTATCGGAAACTATCTTTTTTGAGATATCTTTTGCTATTTCTACAGGGTTTTTCTTAAGGATTTTTGCTAATGAAAAACAAGGAAAGGCGTAATCTCCTAGTTCCGGGTTTGGTGGAACTTCTATTAGTCTTTCTATTTCACTTTTAGAAATAGAAGTAATTTTCGAAAGTTGATTAACAATTAGTTCTTTCATAGATATATATTTTAAGAAGAATTAATAAACCTTATTAAGCAGTTTGCGCAGCTATTATTGCCTCTATATTGTGGCCGCAGCCCGTACAGAATTTCTCATTTTCATCAATTAATCTTTGGCATCCTGGGCAGTTCGTTATAGGAATTGCCATTTTTCCTCCGCATTGCGCGCAGAACTTCTGGTCTTCGGAATTCGCTGGGTGAGTACACTTTACACATTTTGGAGTTGGTTTTCTACGCTCAATAACTGCTTTATAACCTTTTTTTCCAGATATAATCATCGAGAATGCGTCAGCTATCTGCGAACCGTCTTTTGTATTTGGATCTTGATACTTTCTTAGGTCTAAACAGCTTCCCATTTTTACTCTTGTTGAAATTAATTTAGTGCCTTCTCTTTTTAAATTTATGTTTACTCAAATAGGGGTGGCAAAAATCAAAGAATTTATATTTTTTATGGTAATAAATTGGACATATAAATTTTTCTTGTTTTATTTATTTCTTTGTTTTGGAACGACTTATAATAGCAAATATAATTACGTTAAGAACAGCCCAAAAAATAATGTCTGCTACTAAAACTAAAAAATTCCAGGAAGGTTCCCAACAAATATATGCTATGCCCTGCCCACAACCTGCAGGTCTGTAAAAATTTGGGTAAACTGATAATATGTTCGTGGAAATGTAATCTGGACAAATTCTCCAATGACATCTATTAAATAATTCATATCTTTTTATGAAAAATACTGCAAAAAAAGTGAGAAGAAGGCTTATTATCTTTCCCTTTGTTAATTTTAGAAATTCTAAATTGCTCATATAGATATAACGTTAGATGATATATAAAACATTCCGTGATTTCTATCTTATTTGAACTTAAAAGCCTCTACCGGGAGTCGAGCCCGGGACCTTTGCATTACGAGTGCAACGCTCTACCACTGAGCTATAGAGGCAAGATTATATTTATGAAAATGGAGTTAAAAAGTGTTGCCTTTGCAAAAAATAAGAAAAGGTACTTACTAACAAAGCCCCGCGTTTACAGAAAGATTTATAAATACTAAAGGGGTTTATAAGAAATTAAAAGAGAGATGATGGAAAGCAGAAAAACCAATTTATTAGGAATTTTATTTTCTATTTGTGTAATATTAGTATTGTCTGTAGGCTTGACTATTGCTCTACATTCTATTACTCCTACCTCTGCAAACGTAAATGAAGATGTTTTTAGATTATATAATATAACTGTTAACAATACAGGTGTTCTTACTGCTGATGGTATAACTCAGGTCAATATAACTGTGCCTCCAACCTTCCTTTTCTTGGACGGAAGTAACGGAACTAATGCGGGAGCGCCTACATTCACCAATACATCCACAGTATTAAGTTGGAGTAACGCTTCAGGAACTGCTATGGTTGCTAATATTACATTTAACTATTTCTTCTTCAATGCGAGTGCCTCAACTCCAGGAACTTTTAATATTACTCTCACAACAAGCAACTCAACTTATACTTCATTTAGTAATATCAGCGTAAGTGTAAACGACACTACAAGTCCTTCTGCTATAACTTTTGTTTCTCCAAGTGAATCTGCAGGAGCTAATTTATCTAGAAACAAAACAGGATTTAATATTACTGCGACTGATAATGGTGTTGTTGATTCTGTTAGGGTTTATTTATACAATGCTACAAGTCTAGTTAATAATACAAATGTTAGCGGTGCGTTTGCATATGTTAACTTTACAGGATTAGCAGACGGTACATACTCTGTAAA
>JAUSKH010000031.1 GCA_030647095.1 Nanobdellota archaeon
TCAGAGAGTTTCATAGTTTTTTATCCTTTTAACCGCTCCAGAATCTTTTTATGTTTCATTGTGTGAAGAAAGAAAAAATTTGTTTCGATTGTACTTTCATCTACTCTCTTAACTTCTTTTAATTTATTTGCGAACGATACATAGCAACCATATTCCATTTTCCCTAATAAATCAATAATGTCATTAGGATGATAATTAAATTTTTTTGACCATTTTCTTAACATCTCCGAAAAAATTATTGGCTTATATTTTTTAATAGCCTCTAGTCCTCCTTGAAATACAAATAGTTCCGCTCCTTCGACATCACACTTAATAAAATCTATTTTAACCGGATGTTCTTTTATAAAGCCGTCTAGTTTTTTAACACGCCCTTTAACTTCTGTAATATGGGAAAATGTAGATAAATTTACTATAGATGCGCTACCAGAATCATGTATTGTATAGTAAAAGGTTACCCATCCTTCCGTATCTGAAAAACCGAAATTAAATATTTTAATATTCTTACTTTTATTTAATTCCAGATTTCTTTTAAGGTATTCGAATGTCTTTTGAATAGGTTCAAAAGCATAGACCTCTACGTTTTTAAAAGCCTTACTTATATAAATTGATATCCATCCAATATTTGCCCCGATATCAAAAAAGGTCATATTATTATTTACAAGTTTTAACATCATCGGAAAATCATTTTTTTCAAATGCATCAAAGTTTAGAATCTCAATCGGTGCAATTCTTGTGTCTGTACTGTCACAGATAAGTTTTATATCTATACTTCGTGCGGTCATTATTATTTGATCATCTATTATTTCGATTTTCTTAATGTCTGTATTTTTAATAAATTTGCTGTACTTAAATAACAATTCGTGAAATCGATGCATCTTCCTAATGTAAACAGGTTTTTCAATAAGTCCATTTTTATATTCTTCTTTTAATTGTTGTAATGTTGACTTTTTCACTATTTTGAAGGTTTTGATGCATGTTTATATATTTTTTCTATAATGTAGCTAGGTCTTCCCTTAACTTCAATAAATACCTTCATCAAATATTCAGCAATAATTCCGATGCTTAACAATTGCAAACTAGACAAAAAAAACATAATGATTATAATTATTGCTGTACCGCTTGGCTTTTTCCCGCCAACGAAGTAAGATAAAAGGAATATAATTATAGAAACTACTGAAAAAAAAGCCATTGTTAAGACGAGTGGTAAAATAACCTGAAGGGGTTTATTTGAAAAATTTATAATAGCGTGCTTTGCCCAATAAAAATTGCCAAAAAAGGGTAAATGGCTAGTACCTCTATATCTATCATTTCTTATGTATGGCACGCCTATTTGCTTAAACCCAACATAGGATCTAATTCCTCTTAAATAGTAATCTCGTTCGGAAATCTTTATCATTTCATTTATAACTTTTCTATCAACCAAACTAAAATCCCCAGCATCTAACGGAACAGGGATGTATGCTAAAAATTTAAATATTCGATAAAATATTTTATATCCAATTCTTCTTAGAAAACCTCCTTTTCTTTTAACTCGCACTCCATATACAACATCGTATCCTTCTTCCCATCTCTTAATAAACTTCTTAATCACTTCAGGAGGATCCTGTAAATCGCCATCCATCAGTACTGCACATTCTCCCCTGCTTTCCCTTAAACCCGCTAGGTAGCTTGGTTGAGAGGAACCAAAATTTCTACTTAAAACGATAACAGTTACATTCTTATCTTTAAGATAGATTTTTTCCAATTTTTTAAGTGTGTTATCGTTACTACAATTGTCTATAAATAATAATTCTCTATCGTAAGGAGTCTCCGATAGCACTTTTATGATTTGCTCATATAAGGGTTTTACATTTCCTTCTTCGTTATATGTGGGAATAATTACTGAAATTTTTTTCTTCATGCAAAAGTCCTTTTTTTATTACTACGTTTGTAACGCTTTGATGGTAATCTTCGCCTAAGTAAATATCCTCCAAAAATAAAAAACAAAGTGCTTCCGGTTACTATAGATCCAAGTTTTAGGGACAGGGGATCGTAGCTAAAACGTACTATATGATTCCCCTTTTTGGGGATAACGATACCTTTTACTAATCCATCTGCCATATAAAGATCGGTTTTCTTGCCGTCTATTGCTGCCTTCCATCCGGGATAAAATGAATCGCTGAACTGGAAAACTTGATTATCTTCATTAGTTGTTATCTGATAAATTGACTCCTCAGGGCTAAATTTTTTAATCTCGACATTGCCTGGCTTCTCCTCTTTAGCGATTATCAAACTAAATACAGAGGCTAAGTTTTTATTGTCTTCTTTTGAATAATCCCACACCGGATTATTAGTAAATAAAGAGTCTGATCTTTCATGAAGGTAATCGTATTCCTTCCATTTACTGTGTAGTTCAATTACCCTTCCTCCATGATCTTTATATGAAGAAAGTAATCTATCTGTCTCTTCATTATTACGGATCTTAGGATCTACAAGTAAAACTGCCCGGAATTGTTTAAGAGTGTCTAGATTATAATCGTCAATATACGTGCTCCCTCCAGACAAAATGGAAATTTTATGTTCATCAAAGCTGGGATGAAACATAAGCTTTTTTGAAATAAATCCTGAAAAATCATTAAGCCTGTTATCACCTACTAAAAGTGCTCCGTTTGGAATAATGGTTACTTTTGGCAAAACGTCTTTATCTTCATAAATTGCACCTTCTTTATCCTGATAGATAAGCTTAAGACGATTTTCCAAAAAATCACAAACTCCAACGCTTGGTAGATCTGGGGTATTAGCTTTAAAAGTAGCAGGTATAAGGTTTTTACATCCCCAAAACTCAAAATACGTATTTGACTGAACTTGAAATTTAGCATTAAGAACACTAAAAATCTTATATCTATTCCTAGTCATATCTAGGCTGTCTTTTGCTGTTCCCAGCTTAACAATACCATACTGATAAGTAGGGACAATAGGATCATAAGAATGATGAACAGATGGTATCTCTGCCCTTAGTGAATTTATATTACTTACGGGAGACAGGGGATAAAAACCTGTAGATCTGACTCTCCCATCAGGATATGAATTTTTAACAATTTTCTTAAGAACAATTAGAAAATTATCAGGATTATTATCCAGTACTTTATTATTGTTAATCTCATAATCCTGTGTATATGTAAGCGCCTCATATGCCGGTTTAATACTGGAAACAACCCCAACTGACATAATAATGCCAATCGATATTCCTAAAGATTTTATTATTAAATTCTTCTTTTGTTTTATAAGAATATCCAATCCCAATGCAATGCATGCAAAAAACGCAAATCGGATTATAATTATAAATCTGTAAGGATAATTATT
>JAUSKH010000032.1 GCA_030647095.1 Nanobdellota archaeon
ATGCATGAAAATTCCTACTGATTTTGGAATTTTCTGCACAGAGAATTGCAACTCTTAAGCAATTCTCTTGTGCTCAAGATTGCATTCATCCATGCACTAAAGTGCATGGTTTTCTGCATCAGCAATCTTGACATAATAAAAAGTTCGGAAGATTTGGCTGATGTATTACTTCTTTGAATAGTTGCGAATTAGTTTACTTATACCTATTGCAAGAAAGATTAGAGCTACAAGCCAATCTAAAATTTCTCCGGATCCTAGTGTACCTAGCTGAGTAATACCAATTAAAGGTAATATTAAAAGCACACCAAGAATAGTTACAAGCCACGCCGTTAGTTTTGCCATTTTTATTTACCTCCTTTCATATTCATATAAAAATAAGTAATAAAATAAGAGTAATATGGTTTAAACATTTTTCTTGTGTTAAGTACTTAATATTAAACGAATTATTATAAAATCTAAATGTTTTTAGCAAAGAACGGACCTTTAAACTATATTTGAATATAAAGTCCTAAAAGTTGCAAAATACCTATAATTATTAAATAGATTGCTACTATGACATTCAAAGCTTTCGGCCAGATTAGAATAATAATACCGAATATAAGGGCTAGAATAGCTGAGATTGTAAGTGTTATTGCGACCACATAATATTACGGTTGGACTTATATTTATATCTTTCGGTGCGGTCTTTTGTGTGCGATGTTCGAACAAGTGTTTATAAGATCAAAATAAAGAATCCCAATCGCAGCAAGCTGCGAGGTATTCTTTAAGCCTCAAACTGGGAAACGGAGATCGCAGCAAGCTGCGAAGTATTACACCCAGTTTGAGCAATAAAAAAATAAAGTGTTTTTTGGGAGGTTATTTAACAAACCAACCGATGGCTGCTGAAACAATTCCTATAATTAAATGAAGCCAGTTGTCCATGTCGTTTCCAGATCCTACTGCTAAAAATGTCAGTAATCCCAAGAAACCTAGTATAGCAACTACAATATAAATAACTCCTAACCATTGGTTGGTTGGTTTAGCGGCATCGCTTTTGCTAAGACCAGCCCATAAAAATATTGCTCCAGTTACTAAATGAACAATGTTGTGTGAAACGTTGACTTGAAAGAGACCCAAGAGGGGCGTAGTCATAAAGAATCCTAATATTCCTACTAATAGGAGAATTATTCCTATTATAGTGGCCCAAGTTTTTTGTGCTCCCATTATTAAAATACCTCCTTTCAACCCCTTAAAATTATATTATATAAAGATAAAGGTGGTTTATATAGGTTTCCTTCTTTGTAAGGATTTTAGGGTATTGGAAATTTTTGTTGTTGCAGGAATAAAGAATTCTTACTGGGTTTTTGTCAGTTTTTAGAAAAGGGGGTTGACTTTTATACTTGGGCGCTCGAGGTATCGCACGGTCGGCGCTTCGCGCCTCCAATTTAGTGTGGCTATTTTTCTTTGGGTTTGGGCGGGAAATTTACGTCGAGAATAAGTTTAAGTGGTGTTTGGGTGTGTTTAAACAGCTGTTTAAATCTAATCTTATGGTGTTTGATTATTTTTTTGTTTGATTATTGGGTGTTTGTTTATTAATTAATATCATCTTGACAAATGCCTTATTAAGCCTTTAGATAGCAATATTTAAATACTATGGCTGTTTAAACAGCTTATGTTTAAATGGCTTTTTGGTGATAAGCAAAGAATTATTGAGAGTGAAACTAGAAAAGGTTTTTCTGCTGTAAAAAATGATATTGAATCTGTTGGAAAATGGATTAAACACCTTGATGAGAAAGATAAACAGTTGTTTAAAGTTATTTCTGATGTTAAACAAAATATATCCTCTATAAGAAATGAAATAGATTTGATAAGAGAAAGTTTGACTGTCCTGGCTGATGCTCGAGAAGGTAAACAGGTGTTTAAGAAATTGCCTGTTTTGAATAAACAGACAGTTGTTGGTGTTGTTGAAGATGATGGTCAAACAGCTGTTCAAACAGGCGATATTTATGATATTTTAAGAAAACTATCTTCTAACGAAAGATTGATAGTTTTCACTTTGATTAATAGTGAAATGAAGGTTAGCTATGAGGACCTTGCCCTTCTTTTGGGAAAAGAGAGATCTACAATTCGCGGACAAATAAATTCTATTAAACAAAAAGCAGAAGGATTAATAGAAGAAATAACTGAAAAAAATGGGAAAAAAAGGGTGTTTATTCCTGTATTAATTAAGGAAAAACTACAGAAATACGCAAAAGTGAGGGTTGGTAAGAAGAAAAAAGAATAAAACGAACTTTATGAAGATGATTTTAAACCAAAACAGTGTTAAAAGTGGAAAAGTGAGAGTTAGAAGAGTCTATTTTCATAGAGAAGATAAACAAAAAGAGAGAGATTTCATAAGTGGGTGTTTTGTAGGAGGCAAAAAATGCCGAAAGTGAGTGTAAATGGAGATCAAATGCTCCATGATGTAAGAAAGTTATCAAAAGAGAGTTTTTTAAACGAACTTTGGAAGAAGATTGAAAAAAACGATTTAAATAAAAAAGATGGTTTGTTGGAGGTGTGCAAAGCGAAGGAGAATAAGTGAGCAATTAGAGATTTAGCTTATAAAAAGGTCTAAAGTGGCTTTAAACGCTATTATGGCCTTTATTCGTTTAGCGGATTAACTTTGTATTTGTCTCGTTGTTGGCTGTTCATTGTTAGGGCTAAGCTCACTATTTCAGCGTTTCCTTGGGTTGTTAGGTGTTTTTTTAGAACTTTTAGATTTAGTATACAAAAAAATAGTTCTAGATCTCTTTTCTTTTTTGTATGAAAGTCTGAAGGATCTAAGAAATCTTTTAGTTTTAACAAATCTTTGGAAGAAGAAATACAAAAAGAATATTGGTCTTTGGCTCCGCTGCCTTTCCGACGATAAGATTCATAATTCTTTTTATAAATCCGTCCTAAGCCTAGAAAAGTCTGGATTTTTTCTAAGACTTCCAGATCATCTTCTCGAAGAAAAATTCTAAACTGGAGTGTCGGATAAAGCGTTGGAGGATGCTTCCAAGAGGAGCCCTTAAAATTTTTTATTAAGAAACATGAAAATTTCCCTCGCCTTCAATGAAACCTATAAGCCCTTCTTTTGTAATTTGTTTCATTTATGCCTATATACGAATAACTATTTAAATCTTATTTATATTTCCCGTAGCGATTCAAGAGTCTGGAGAGATGCTACTCTCTTAAAATCGCTAGGAATTGATAGGGTGATGCGCTTATTATTTTCCTTAATTTTAATTATGGGTACTCCTTTCTTCAAGAGTTTTTGAATATAGTCCCGAATAGAACTTTCGGACAGGCTTATTTTTGAGGCTATTAAAGAGTAATCGACGGTAAATCCTTGCTCTTCTAGCTGATAAATTGTAGAAAAAATAAGCATTTCTTGAGGGGTTAATTTCTTAAACTTTATTCGAAGATCCTTCTTTATTTCGTCGAGAGATTCTAGTAGTTGGGAAACGCGGTCTATTTCGTTGATATTCTTAGATCTCCAGACCTGGGCTGGGGGGTAGGAAAAGTCTTGTAAGGAAACAGAGGAGATAGGATTTGAGGATTGTACGAACTTTTTATGGGTGTTTGGGGTCTGTCTGTCTGTCTGCTGGTCTGTCTGTCTGTCTGCTGGAACCCCCCCATTTCCTATGGAGATATCGCTAAACTGGTCTTTTGAGCCTTTAAACATGGTTTTATCTGTCTGTATATCTTCTTGTGGGATGTTTTCTGCTGGATTTTGCAAGGGATCTGCTGGAATTATGTGTTTGTCTGTCTGCTGGTCTGTCTGAGGGAGTTTAGATTCTATCATTTCTTTAAGTAGAGAAAGATTTTTAGCTAGATAACTAATCTGGTATTTCAATTCAGAGATATCTTGTTTGACTTTAAAAAAGGCATCTTTAATAGGATCCATAAAAAAAGAAGGGTGTTTTAGAATTTAAGCATTGTGGCTGAATAGTTCTGTAAGAATTTATGGTCTTTGGTGTTTTTTGTAAGATTCATAAGCCTGATTAGAAAGACGCCAGCGTTGGCGACGAAGGTATAACAAACCTGTTTTATTCTTATTTACCACAGCCACTAATTTTTTATGGTAAAGGTCTTCTAGAATGGACTTTGTGAATTCTTCGTCTCTGGCAGTTTCACGAGCTATTTCTGCTGTAAATTTTAATTGTGGAGATACAGAAAACAAATAGTAAAGAATTTGTTCAGCGATTTTATCTTTTTTTTGTTTTGATATTTTGGGCATGAAAAAACAAGTTTTCTATTTTTAAATAGTTTACCACATGCTGTAAACGAAGGTTGGAAAACACAATATAAACCAAGAATAGGAAGATTTTTAAGCAATTTATATAGTATAGTTATCAATCGTTACTTTTTACTCCTTCAAAAAGGAAGATTTTTACAACTTTTAATTGAAAGCAAAATGACTGAAATATCATATATTGAAAAGACTTCGAGTAAAGATGTAGCTGGGCTGCTACACCCGCTTGTGAAAGAATGGTTCTTTTCTAAATTTAAAGATTTTTCTGATACGCAGTTGTATGGAGTAAAGCAGATACATGATAGAAAAAATATTTTAGTTAGCGCGCCCACAGGAGGTACAAAGACACTTACTGCTTTTTTGAGTATTTTGAATTATTTGGTTGATTTAAGCGTAAAGGGTGAACTAGAAGATAAAGTTTATGCTATCTATTGCTCTCCTCTTAAAGCTTTAAGTAATGATATTTATGTAAATTTAATAGATCCTTTAAGAGAAATTAAAGAATTAGGTGAAAAAAAAGGGATTGTTATTGGTGATATTAGAGTTGGATTAAGGACGGGAGATACAAGTGTAAAGGACAGAGTAAAAATGTTAAGAAAGGCACCCCATATTCTGGTTACAACTCCTGAAACCTTGGCGATTGTTATAACTACAGGGAAATTTGTTGAAAAGATGAATGCCTTGGAGTTTCTTATTATTGATGAAATACATGCTCTTACTAATAAGAGGGGAGTTTATCTTTCTTTAACTATGGAAAGGTTGTGCGACTTGAGTGTTTTAGATCCTGTGAGAATAGGGTTGAGCGCTACTATTGCTCCCCTTGAAGAAATTGCTAAGTTTTTAGTTGGTTCTGATAGAGACTGCCTGATTGCTGATGTTAAGTTGATTAAAAAAATAGATATTTCTTTGGGTTTTCCTGGAATACACATTTTAGAGGCTGAAACAGTAAATAGTCAAAAAGAACTTTATAAAATGTTGGATAAAATAATCCAAGAACATAAAACAACTTTAATTTTTACAAATACTAGAAATGCTACAGAGAGAATAGTTCACCATTTGAGTATGACTTTCCCTGAAAAATATTCTGGGATGATCGGGGCACACCATAGTTCTATGAGTAAAGACAAAAGATTTGAGATTGAAGAGAAACTAAGAAAGGGAGAGCTTAGGGTCGTTGTTAGTTCGACTAGCTTAGAGTTGGGAATTGATATAGGAAGTGTTGATTTTGTTGTTTTATTGAGATCCCCTAAGAGCGTTTCCCGCGCTTTACAAAGAATTGGAAGGGCAGGACATAAATTGCATGATAATCCAAGGGGGATGTTTATTATTATGGATAGGGATGATATGGTAGAGTGTGGGGTACTTATGAAGTTGATGGTTGAAAAGACAATAGATAAAACCGAAATACCTAAAAATGCTTTGGATGTTCTGGCTCAACAGATATTTGGTATGGCTATTACGAAAATTTGGGAAGTGGAAAATATGTTGAAGGTTATTAGAAAGAGTTATTGCTATGAAAACCTAACTAAAGATGATTTCTTTTCGGTTGTGAGTTATCTTGCTGGAGATTATGCTTTGGAACATAGAAATGTATATGCAAAAATATGGTATGATCCTCAGACGAAGCAAATTGGTAAGAGGGGTAAGTTGGCAAGAGTGATGTATATGACTAATGTTGGCACAATTCCGGGAGAAAGTTTTATAGAAGTTGTTATTCAAAGCCCGGCGGAAAGGAGGGGGCAGTCGGTTGGTAAGATTGATGAATTATTTTTAGAAAGGATGAAGAGGGGAGATGTTTTTGTTTTGGGAGGACAAAAATATCAGTATTTGTACGCTAGAGGTATGAAAGCCTTCGTAAAGGGAGATGTTTCAAAAAATCCTACAATTCCTTCTTGGTTTAGCGAAATGCTTCCTTTGAATTTTGATGTTGCGCTTGAAATAGGAAGATTTAGAAAATTAGTGAAGGAGAGAATAAAGAATAAGAAAGAGTGTGTTAGTTTTATTGAAAATTATTTATATTGCGAGGGGGGCGTTGGTGAAGCAATTTACGAATATTTTATGGAGCAAGCAGGTTTTTCAGAGATTCCTGATGAAAATACTATTGTTATTGAAAAATTTAAGGAAGAAAAAGAGTATTTGTTATTTCATTCTTTATATGGCAGGAAGGTAAACGATGCTTTAGCTAGAGCTTATGCTTATGCTGCTGCCAGATTAAAGTATCGGGATGTTGAAATGGGTATAAGCGATAATGGTTTTTTTATAGCTGGGGAATGTTTAGATGAAAATAAAATAGTTGGATTGGTTAAAAGTAAAGATCTTAGAGTTGTTCTGAAAGAAGCTATTGAAAAAACAGATATTTTAAGGAGAAGATTTAGGCATTGTGCTGCCAGAAGCTTGATGATTTTACGAAATTATAAAGGAAGAGAAAAAAGCGTTGGAAGGCAACAAGTACATTCTGAATTTTTATATGCTGCTGTAAGAAAGATTAGCGCGGACTTTCCTATTATGAGGGAAGCCAGAAGAGAGGTTATGGAAGATTTAATGGATGTAAAGAACGCAGAACGAGTTTTGCAATGGGTAGAACAGGGGAAAATAAAATTAAAGAAGATTAATACACCGATTGTTTCGCCCTTTGGTTTAAGTTTGATGTTGCAAGGGCGTTCTGATTTGATTAGAATGGAAGATAAAGCAAGCTTCTTGAAGAGAATGCATGAATTACATATGAAAGTGATTGGGTCAAAAAGGGAAGAAGCAAAAGAATTACAAAATTAATTAATTTTGTAAGGTTTTGTGGATTTAGCAAGTTCTGTAATTGATTTAAATATTCCTAGAAAGTCGCTTAAATAGTTATTTTGAAGAATTTCTTCTGCTTGCTTTGTTTGTTCTTGATAAAATTTTATTATTCTTTCGAGATTTCCTGGTATTCGGGAGAAAGGCCCCTTCTTTCTGCATTATTTAGCTGACTGGTGTGTGCTTCTATTTCTTCTTCGTTAGAAAATGCTGTGCTTCTTGCTATTTCATTTGTGTAATTTGTAAAAAGTTTTTCAAATAGCGGGTGTTCAAAACTATTTTTTGTTATTTTGCGCTTTTTGGGGTGATTTTTTACATGATAACCTTCATGATCTAATAAGGCGCTTAGAAAGTCGTTTATTTTTGGGTGTTCTTCTATGGAAAATGCCTCTGGAAAGACTAAGATTGGTGGTTTTTGCTTAAAGAGTAAAAACTTATTGCTAAAAATCTTGTTTCCATAAGATTTCTGGTCTTTGATAATGGAAAATATTTTATTCCTTGCACAATTGAAGTTAAACCTTCTGTATTGAGATCGTTAAGGAAAGATTGTCTGTAATTTGAGCCTGTATTTTGTATTGCTTTTTCGTAAGTGTGGTTGTTTGTCATATTTAAGTTTGTAATTAGATATTTAAAGGATTTTAGGTGGTAGAAAGTATGAATAAAATTGAATATATAGGTAAATGTCTTGTAGTGAAAACAGAGGGGAAAAAGATTTTGGTGGTTGGTGATTTGCATTTAGGTTATGAGGAATATCTAAATCAGGCAGGGGTTTTTGTTTCAAGGCAGATGTTCAATGAAATGATTGAAGAATTTGATGAAATATTAAATAAATTTGGAGAGGTTGATGAGGTTGTTTTGTTGGGGGATGTTAAACATGATTTTGGAAGTGTTATGTGGCAGGAAAGAAGAGACGCCTTGGGTGTATTTGATTATTTTGAAGATAAAAAAATAAAAATAATTATTGTCAAAGGGAATCACGATAATTTACTTGGGTCGGTAGTCGCGGGAAGAGGTATTGAAGTTAGGGATTTTTATATTATAGATGAATTTTGTTTTGCCCATGGGAATAGAGATTTCCCCGAAATGCATGATAAAACGATAAGGTGTTGGGTATTGGGACATGGACACCCCGCGATAAAGTTAAGTGATATGGTCAAGGTTGAAAAGTATAAGTGTTTCCTGGAAGGAGAGTATGAGAGGAAGAAGGTTGTTATTGTTCCTAGCTTTTTAGCTTATAGTGAAGGAAGCGATCCTAGAGAAAATAATCTTGGGCTTGCTTGGGATTTTAATTTTAATAAATTTAAAGTAAGGGTGGTTGGCGAAGGATTGAGTGTGCTGGACTTTGGATTACTTAAGAATTTGACGTAAAAAAGAGATTTATTTAAAGTTGAAAAATTATTATTTTTATGAATATTGGAGAATACTGTAAATCTTTCAAAAAAGATTTATAATGGGTTTCGGTGGGCGCTTTAATATGTTGGAGTTATGGTCTTTATTACGATAACAAATTGTATGATAAATATGCAGAAAAAGTTATTAATAATAAAGGTAATGGGTTTGTTATGAATAAATATGATTTTGATAGAAATGGTAGTTTGGATTTTCTTGAAAAAAGAAATTTATATAGAGACACTATACAGGGAAGATTGTACGACTTAAAATTAAAATAGTCTTCAGTTCTGTTCTTGATCTTCTGGAGCTTGAATTGATACGTGGGGGACTGGGATTCTTAAAGGAAGACCTATTTCTTCTTCCAATACAATACTTTTTACAAGACATTTACGTAAAATAATGTTAAAAATTACTATTTTTAATTGCTCTGGGAGTTGTTTTTTCTTCCAAAATTTCTTTATTTCTTTTGCTTCTTCTTTTGAAAGAGAAAGAATTATTATCCCATCTATGGCTACCTCTGCCTGCTTAATTTCTTTCTTTTCTTCCTTAAGGATATGAGAGAATGTGTGCCGAAAGAAGAGTTTTATGACTTCCGAGTCTTTTAGAAGAGAAACCTCTTCTTTTGATAAATCTAAAAATTCTATACTTGTGTTCATAGAAGAAGACTGCTTAAAATCAGCATTCTTTTCTGCTTTGAATTTTGTAAAATTAAATCCAATTACTTTCATAGAAGTTATTATATTAAGATGTTTTTAAACTTTTTTATGTCAAGATGCTTAAAAATAATAGCTTTTTGATAATTAAACCAAGTCTTCTTCAGAGACAACAATAAAATCACCCATGGCAATTATAGTATTATAAGGTATTAATACCTCTTTTCCGCCAGACACCTCTAAATTTAGGTTTCTAGCGTACGGTGTTGCGTCTTTTATTACAAGATGGATAAGCTCGCCTGTTCTTGTTTCAAAATTGATATCTTTAACAAACCCGAGTCTTTTTCCTTCTTTTGTTACGACTAATCTGCTAACAATATCTTTTAGAGGTCTCTTTTCAAGTACCATTGGAAAATATACTGTATGGAGTATATAAATCTTTCTTTGAATTTTAATAAAAAATAGTAGGAACTCTCTCACCCTATGGTTTCTTATGGAAAATAATAATAAGATTTAAAAAGGAAATGGAGAGTTTCTTTCTTCTTCTTTTCTTTTATAAACTTTTCTATATTATATTATATATATTATAATATAATTATT
>JAUSKH010000043.1 GCA_030647095.1 Nanobdellota archaeon
TTTAAGAGATTTAAATGTCTCTGATAAAGTAAAGGCTTTGACAGCAGAGATTATAGAAAAAGCGGAGAAGAAAACAGACGAAGTTGTAGATGAGTATAATTCTGGAGCTTTAGAAGCAATGCCTGGAAAGACGACTGAAGAAACCAGAGAAACAAAGATTTTACAAATACTGAATGCTGTAAGAACAGAAATTAGCGGAATAGTAAAAGAACATTTCCCAGCAGACGGTAATGTAAATAAAATGATTGAGGCTGAAAGTGGAGGTAGTATGTTAAATGTTACCCAGATGGGTTGTTGCGTAGGTCAGCAGTCTCTTTGGAATAGGCGTATTGGATTTGGTTATACTGGAAGAACATTATCATTCTTTAAAGCAGGAGATCTTGGACCTGAGTCAAGAGGATTCATTAAATCTTCATATTTTGAAGGACTTAAGCCTACTGAATTCTTTTTTGGAGCAATTACGGGAAGAGACAGTTTAATGGATACTGCACTTAGAACTCCTAAGTCTGGATACTTATATAGAAGACTAGTAAGCGCGTTACAAGACTTGAAGGTAGAATATGACGGCACTGTAAGAGATGCTTCAGAGAATGTAGTACAATTTATGTATGGTACTGATGGTAAAGATGTTGCAAAACTACATCTTAAAGATGATCAGATAATCCCTGGAGAAGCTGTTGGAGTAATTACTGCTCAATCGTTTGGAGAAGCATCTACACAAATGGTTCTTAATGTATTCCACCACGCAGGAGTTGCGCAAATGCAGATTACACTTGGTTTGCCAAGATTAATAGAGATTCTCGACGCTAGAAAGCAACCTTCTACACCTATAATGGAAGCTTATCTCGAAAAAGAGTATAATAATGAGAAAGAAGCTCGAATACTTGCTGAAAAAATTAAGGAAGTCAAGCTAAAAGATATTACTTCTCAAATAGGAATTGACTTTGGAAGTAAGAAGATAGAGATAGAACTTGATAGCAAGGCTTTAAAGAATGTTCATGTCGGTGTTGCGAAAATAGTTGAAAGATTGAATGAGAAAGGATTTAAAGTCAAAGGAAACGATTTGAAAATAAATATTAGCTTACCTGATCTTGAATTCAGAGAGATATATAAGGTTAAAGAAAAATTGAAACAGACTGTTATTTCTGGTGTAAAGAGTGTAGCACAAGTTGTTGTTGCTAAGCGTGATAGAGAGTATGTTATTCTTACAACTGGATCTAACTTGAAAGAGATTAGAGAATTTAAGGGTGTTGACAAGAGCAGAGTTTCATCAAACGATATACACGACGTAATGCATGTTCTAGGAATAGAAGCAGCAAGGCAGATAATTATTAATGAAATAAATAAAGTAATTGAGACACAGGGATTGGATATTAATTCAAGGCATCTTGGACTTGTAGCTGACGCAATGACTTCTTCTGGAGTTGTAAAAGGAGTTACTAGAATGGGTATAATTACTGACAAGGCTAGTATTTTAGCAAGAGCAACATTCGAAACTCCTGATAAAGAATTCATCAATGCAACTATTAAAGGTTCTAAGGATGAATTGAACTCTGTAATTGAAAATATTCTTTTGAATCAGCCGATTCCCGTCGGTACTGGACTGCCTGGATTGTTGGTTAAGGTTACAGGACCTTTAGTAAAGAAACCAAAGTCTGAAAAAGAAGATTAGTTTTATTCTGTGACAATAGAAAAGCTTATAAAGAGATTGTCTAAATTTGCTATCTCCGCAGCAAGTTACGGAGTATTTCCGCAAATTTTGCTTCGCAACCGACAATCTCTAATTGTCAAATCGACAACACAGCAAGCTGTGGGGTATTAACCCAATTTGACAATAAAACAATTAGAAGTAAATAGTTATTTACACCTCTATTTTTCTTCTTGGTTTATAAATGTCATCATATAGTAGTTACAGATAGAAAGGTTTAAATATAGGCACGGTGTAGAGTTTATATGAAAAATAATATGAAAAAAAAGATCGGAATTGCTGGATTGGTAGTTGTTGCTAGCGTAACTGGATTCTTGGGAGTACGCCAAACGTTTATGAATTCAATGAGAAAATTTAGTCTTTCCTCTCCTGCTTTATGTTACCCAGATTATTATATTTATGATGCAAAACAAGGCAAGAATGATTTTGGATATTACTGCAGAGATGAAGAAGAAATCTTAAGTATCTCCTTGGTAGATAAAGGGGGAACTGAGAGAACTTTAGCAAACAATGTAAATAATAATTATTATCAGAATTCATTTCCTGAGGATATGCGTGCTGGAACTTATCATTTTAAGATAATTGACAAAAAAGGCAAAAAAGAATTTAGTGAGTCTTTTTTTATTGATTCTAAGGAAAAAAGATATGAGTCCCGTGGACTATGAAGTTATGGTTTGCAGAAGCAAGTTTTATCATCTTTTGAATTTGACTTAATTTTATCAAAATAAGCTCGGCTGTTTTGATTTGTTGGATCTGAAATCCACCGTTTGTACAAATCTTCGATTCCTCCTTTCTGATTTTCCCATTTTTGCTTCTCACAGGATACTGTAATGCATCCATCCATATCGATTTTTTTAGCTTCTAATTCGGTGTTTCCATTCATAATCACCAACCATATTTCTTCTAAAGGATCGCTTGTGTCAAGTTTAGCATCAAGTATCTCGCTAAGAGGTGCAGGTTTTAAAAGAAGTGCTTCTTGATCTGTTAGAATTGTAATTTCATTAAGTTGCGAACCTCCAATCGTAGCTTTTATTTTGTTCCCATCAATTATTGAGGTAATAGAACTTCCTTCAGCCCCTATTCTTTGCTTTACTTCGTTTGATATAAGCGTCAGGTCGTCATTTGATATATGCCCCGCCAAAACCTTTTCTAGAGCCGAAGCCACGCCCTTTCCAATAGATTCTCTTACTGTATCGCGAGAGAATGATCCATCGTATTCGTTTATAATTGTGGTGGTTAATTTTCCTACAATTTTACAATCGTCTATTGAGAAGAACCTTTCTGTTTCTGTTCGTGTTCTCCCTCCCCTCCATTCACCGCTTAATCCGCCATGATCTCTCTTTTGTATTTCAAATTCCAATTTTCCTAGGTTTATTAGTCTCTTCCCTGGAAAATCAGGGCTGGTTACAATCTGCTCTTTAGGACATTCTTTACATGTGCTAGTATCGATTGCACATTGATTACATTGAAGATTACCTGAAAGATACTTCTTACCATCTCCATTGTAATCTTTACATTCATTTGTAATACTTCCTAGGTCTTGCCCGTCGCATATTTCGCTGCCTTCTTTTTTACCATCGCCACAAATTGCTGAAGGTTGTGTTGTTGTTTGTTGTTGTGGACCTGTGCAGCCAAATTTTGGTGGTGCACCACAGGCAATACTTTCTCCTGTGTCTTTCCAATTGTAAACATATTGTCCTGAATGTATTAAGTCTACTTCTTTTATACAGATAGAACTGCTAGTTCCAAAGCATTTTGTTTGTCCTTGTGAGTAACCTCCAGAACATTTTCCTGCTTGGTTTGAGGGTTGAGTTAATGATCCTGGAGCACGGACTATTACTGTAAGAGTATCAGTATTGCCTAACTCTCCTTTGTAAAGATCTCCCACTAAAAGATAATGTGTTCCTACGCCTTTTAGTGTAACAGTTACTTCGTCTTGAAATTGCTCTGCTGTAACTAATACATTAGATCCTTCTTTTACTTGTATTCTATACTGACCTTCTATATCTGGTTCGACATGATATATTGAAATGCTACAGCTATTTGTTTTAGAATCGGCTGTGCATTCTGCTTCTCTTGTTAGGAGTTTCTGTTTTTTTATTGTATTTTTATTTGGATTGCATTGTTGGGCATTTGTGTTTATTTCTTCTAGCGTTAGCGGTTTACCATCGTTGTCTACTGTTATCTGGTAATTGTTACAGGAATCTTTTTGTGCTTTGAATCCATAGTAAACTGTTGGAGAGTTTGAATCTTGGGAAAATTGGAAATAGTAATATTTACACGTGTCTGTGGAAGTTTCAATTTGAGAATAGGATATTTCTCTGTCGTATGGAACTTGATTTTCTGGGGAGAGGAATTGTTTTGTTAATTTTCCTAGACCGTCTGTGCCTTGTTCTATTTTAAATTCGGCAGGAGTGTTTTGATATTGGAATGTTAGAGTATCTGTTTGAGTTGTTGGGCAGTCTTGATTATCAGCTATTACATTTGATAATATTTTGTTATTTGATTTAGGGGAATAAGAAATTAGAAGTAGAACCGCTATTATTAGTATTATGAATACACCTATTTTCATCGTTGGGTGAAGGAGGAGATTTATATAAATGTTATCCTAATTTATGTAAGAAGATAAAGTTTATAAAGTGCTAGAAGGAAGAAGAAGTATATTATGGTGAATATTTTAGTTTCATGGAGTCTTAATAAGTTATGGCAACTTTAGATATGCAATTAATGCGGTATATCAACTTGCTTGATAGAGCAGCAAATGTAAAAACAAATAAATGTTTTGTTCATAATAATGCTATTTTCTTTGCAGTGAGTGATAAAGATATATCTCGAGCTATTGGACCTGCTGCAGTTAATATAAGAAGGATGCAAGAACAATTGGGAAAGAGAGTAAGAATAATTAAGAAATCAGACGGGGTAGAGGACATAAAGAGGTTTATTGAGGATATTGTAACACCTGTTAAAGTGAAGGCTGTTGAGATAAAAGATAATTGTGTTATAATTACTGCTGGTAATAGTCAAAACAAAGCTGTTTTAATAGGAAGAAACAGAAGAAGATATGAAGAGTTAAAAAAGGTTATTCAGGATTATTATAATATGGACTTAAAGATAGTTTAAAGATTGTAATATTCTTTTAAAACTAGATCTATTTTATCTTCAACCCATTCTCTTCTTTAAAGAGAAGGTTTAGAAATTTGATTGCAAATTTCTACTCTTCGCCAGTAGGCGAAGACTCAAAGATTCAATCTTTGATCCATTCGCTTTTCACAAATCGAAGGTTTTAGATTGTTCTCGACCATTCGATTTTTGCAAATCGAAGGTTTTAAAAACCGTTTTTGTCAAGGTAATGATATGGGGTTAATGAGTGCGCAAAAATTAATAAAGAAAAGGAAAAAATTTAGATGGAAAGATAGTATATACAAGGCAAGAATGAAAAAACTAAAGATTAAGTCAGATCCTCTTGGAAGATCTTCCCAAGCAAAAGGAATTGTAATTGAAAAATTCCAAAAAGAAGCTGCTCAGCCAAACTCTGCTATGAGAAAGTGTTGCAAAGTACAACTTATCAAGAATGGTGTACAAATTGGAGCTTTTATTCCTGGAAATTTAGCACAAAAGTTCATTGATGAACATGACGAAGTTATTATTGAAAGAATTGGTGGAAAACAGGGAAGAGCTAAAGGAGATATTAGAGGTATCAGATTCCAGGTAATTAAAGTAAATGATCAGCCTTTGCATCTTTTAGTTCAAGGCAAGATAGAGAAAGGAAGAAGATAAAATGACTGTTGAAACTTTAGTTGGTAATATTGGTGAAACCGCCAGTAACATTAAACGATTAGGAGTTTGTGTTAATGATAGATTGGTAGTTGCGCGATGTGATACAGAAGAGGGTGTTCGCCCATTACGAGATTATGTAGAATATTTAAAATCTAACGGGGTTGATATTGGAAAGGGAGAAACTCCTGAATTTGGTTATAGGATGCCACAAAATCCCAATGTTCTTCCAAAAAGAAATTTAATTGTTTTTAGGAGGCATTATTAAAATGGAAGCTGAAATGGAAAAACCGCAAATTCAATTTAAATTATTTGATTTGTATACTATTGAGGGACTTGCTATTAAAGATTCTGCTTTGAAGCCTTATCTTAATATTGAGTCCAAGTTATTGCTGAAGTCTCAGGGAAGAAATATAGGAAAATTTGGTAAGACAAGAGTAAATATTCTTGAAAGAATTGCAAATAGACTTGCTGTTCCTGGACATGTAGGTAAGAAACATAAAATAATAACTTCCTGGAGTTCTGGAAAGTATAATAGAAATATGAAGACTGTGCTTGATGCTTTAAAGGTTGTAGAACAAAAAACGAAAAAGAATCCTATTCAGGTTTTGGTGGATGCAATTGAAAATGGTTCTCCAAGAGATGAAATTACTGTAATTGAACATGCTGGAGCGCGATATCCACAATCTGTTGATACAAGTCCAATGAGGCGCATTGATTTAGCTGTTAGATGGATGGTGCAGGGAGCTTATCAAAAGAGTTTTGGTAAGAAAAAGAAAATGGCTGATGCTCTGGCTGAAGAAATAATAAAAGCTTCTGAAAAAAACATGGAAAGTTATGCTTTTTCCAAGAAGAATGAAGCTGAGAAACAGGCTGATTCTGCTAGATAAATTTTTAAACTTCTTTATTACACGAGTTTATGGCTTATGGCTATCATTTTGAAGAATCTGGTAAAACGTGTAGGCGTAGAGAATGGCATGCTGGAGACGGTTTAGAATATTTAAGAAAAATGTTTGATAAATGGTATGATGGAATAGAAATAAACGACCAGCAGATGTGTGGTTTTTATTTATTTACAGAAAATTAGGATAATTGAGTTATCTTTAGTTCCTAATTTTCTGTCTGGAGAATTCTAATAAATGATAACGCAATCAATCGAATTCTCCATAAGGCAGAATTATGCGGGTTTATTGCTGATAATACTGTAGATGATAAACTGCAAGATATAATGAATAAAAGGTATAAATCAGCAACGAAATTAGGTGGAGATTTACTTCCAAATCGATAATCTAATGTTACTTTATAGTGATTACAATATAGAAAGGCTTAAATATTTCATTCTATGCTGATTTTTATGGATGAAGAAGATTTTGGAGTTAAAAGTAAGAGAGTTTTAACTAAATTGAAAGAGCTTGCGCAACTTGAAAATTTTTTGGAGCAATGCGGTAGAGATGCTTTTGGAATTGATTCTATAAGTAGATCTTTCGGAAATCTTATAGTCTATCTTGGAAGCAGAGGTTATGTGGTTCCTTCGAATGGTGCTTCTCCATCAGAACTCATAGAAGTTATTAAGGTTAAATCTGCCCAGATATCGAGACTTATTAATTACGGACAGGATTTAGGATATATTGATCAATATTTAGATAAAGGAGATAGGAGAAAACTGCCTGTAAGATTGACTAAAAGAGGGGAGCGAGCCTATCACACATTTGTAGAAATATTTGACAGGGAAAGAGAGAAGAGTTTAGATTAAATTTAAAAACTTGCAGACATCAGATTTAAAAACCTTCTTTCTTATCACAATTTATTCTCAGTAAATTTTACGGAGTAAATATGGTAGAAAAGGAAACAAGCCTAGATAAAATTCAAAGATTAACAAATACGCAGAAGAATATCAGAAATGTAGCGACGAGCGCGCATATACATCACGGAAAAACCGCGTTCACAGATGTGTTATTAGCTGCTGCTGGAATGATGGCTGTTAAAAATGCTGGTGACTTAGAAGAAGGTATGACAACTTGGCAACATAAAGATGAACAGGAAAGATTGATGACTGTAGATGCTGCAAATGTTTCTATGGGTCATGAGTATCAAGGAGAGGAATATCTGATTAATTTAATTGATACGCCAGGTCATGTTGACTTTGGAGGAAATGTTACAAGAGCTATGAGGGCTATCGATGGTACTTTCGTTTTAGTGTGTGCTGTTGAAGGAATTATGCCTCAGACAGAGACTGTTTTAAAACAGGCTGTAAGAGAAAGAGTTAAGCCTGTACTTTTTATCAATAAAGTTGATAGACTAATTAAGGAATTAAAATTAGGACCGGAACAGATGCAACAGCGAATTTTGAAGTTGATAAATGATTTTAACAATTTAATAATGCAAATTGCAGAGCAGGAATATAAGGAAAAATGGAAAGTTAATGTTGAAGATGGAAGTGTTGCTTTTGGTTCTGCAAGAGAGAACTGGGCACTTTCTTTACCCTTCATGAAAAAGAAAGGAATCAGTTTTAAAGATGTTTATAAAATTTATGAAATGGAAGAAGAGGAAAGAAAGAAGTGGGTTTGGGAGAATGCGCCGCTTCATGAAGTTGTGTTGGATATGGCTGTTAAGCATTTGCCTAATCCTCTTGAAGCGCAAAAATATAGAATTCCAAAAATTTGGAGAGGAGATATTGAAAGCAAGTTTGGACAGGACTTATTGAATTGTAATAGTGCTGGAGAGGTCGCTTTTGTTATTACAAAAATAGTTATAGAACCTAGATCTGGAAAAGAAATTGCAGCAGGTAGATTATATTCTGGAACGATTGTCAAAGGAATGGAAGTTTACGCTAATAATGCAAAGAAAAAAGCTAGAGTCCAGCAGGTTTTGGTATATAATGGAATAAAACCAGAGCAACTGGAAAAAGTTCCTTGCGGAAATGTTTTGGCTATTACTGGTTTGAATGTTGATGTTGGTGATACTATTACACAAAATGAACAGGTTGCATTTGAGGAAATAAAGCATATTTTCCAGCCAGTTATTACAAAATCTATTGAAGTTGTTAGGTCTGCTGATCTGCCAAAACTTATTGAAGTTTTAAGAAAAGTTGGAAAAGAAGATCCTAGCATAAAAATAGAGATTAATGAAGAGACTGGAGAGAACCTGATGTCTGGTATGGGTGAGTTGCATCTTGAGATTATTGAAGGAAGAATAAAAAGCGAGAAAGGGCTCGAGGTTAAAACAGGTTCACCAATTGTAGTTTATAGAGAGTCTGTATCAAAGCAAAGCAAAGAAGTTGAAGTTAGAACTCCTAATGGGCATAATATATTTTATTTCAGTATGGAAGCTTTAGAAGATGAGGTTTATGATGCTATTGAGAAAGGAGAATTACCAGAAGAAAGGATTAAGAAAAGAGCGGAAAATGTTTGGAAGAAACTTTCTGAATTAGGGATAAGTAATGAAGAAGCAAGACAGTATATAGAAATTTACAAAGGAAATGTTTTTGAGGATAGAACTCGTGGACTAGTTTTACTTGGAGAGGTAATTGATTCTGTTATGGATGGCTGGAGGCTAGTTATTAATGGGGGGCCATTGGCAAAAGAACCGATGATAAAAACAAAGTTGGTATTGCATGATGCTAAATTACACGTTGACCACATGCATAGAGGACCTGCTCAGATATATCCTGCTGTAAGATTAGGAATGTTTGAAGCAATGAAGCAGGCAGGAGCTACAATCCTCGAACCTGTACAGACTCATTTAATTGAGGCTCCTGTAGAGTTTATGGGTATTGTGACGCAGCTTGTGGGAAGTAAGAGGGGAGTTTTAATAGATGTAAATCAAGAAGGATCTGATGTTTTCATTAAGGCAAAAATACCTGTTGCTGAAATGATAGGATGGAGCAATGATTTGAGATCTTCTACTGAAGGAAGAGGAATTTCAAGTTTGATGGATCAGGCATTCCAGAAGACGCCTTCTGATTTGCAGCCTGATGTTATAAGAAAGATAAGGCAGAGAAAAGGATTGGCTGAGAATCAATAATTATTTTTTAGAAAGGTTTAAGAAAGAGCTAATTTCTAGAAATTTATGGTATGGCAATATGAAGAATCTTATCCAGATTATCCTTATTTAAGTGACTGGGCTGGAAAAGAATTTAAATTTGGGATAGGAATGAGCGATAGTATTGTAGGTGAAAAGTTACTTGGAGAAGCTGAATTACATGGGCACACAATGGAAGTTACAGAAACACAGACTGATGGAATCCTTAAACCTTCTTTTTATTTTATGGGAAATAAAACAGATCGACCATATCAGCTTCAATTAAGTTTGCTTGGGGGATTAACAAGAAGAGTTTATAGTACAATTGATGAAGGACAAATTGGTGGATATAAATCCATTGAGCTATATACTAGAAAATTGGGCTTGGGTGGATTTGAAGACTTTAAAGCCATAGCTAATTATGCAATTAAAAGACTTCCAAAAATTGCACAGGAAATAACCTTGCTTCCTACTAATTTTCCAAATGATATACCTGAAGATAGAATTGAGTCCATCCTAAAGTACAGAGATCAATGTCTAGGAGTACTAGATTGGGAAACAACACAAAAAGAAATTTCGAAAGAATTCTGTTCATTATTTGGAACTTTTATCCTCGCTGTAAAGGGAGAACCTGGTGTTGAACTGATTCCTAGACGTGGAGACGATAGGTTTACATTTGATCAAATCAAAGAGCTTACAGATTTAATAGAACGGTTAAGATAATAAACTTCTCGACGGTATTGCATAATCACGGCTAAAATCGAAAGATTTAAATAGCTTATAAATTAATCATCATAATCTCATTGGAGTAAAGATGGCTAGAACAAAACCAGTTATCAATGTTGTATTTGTAGGTCACGTAGACCATGGAAAGAGTACTACTATTGGACATTTGATGTTCGATTCTGGAAGACTTTCCCAGCAACAGCTAGATAAATTGAAAGCTGAAGCAGAGAAGAATGGGAAATCTGGTTTTGAATTTGCTTACTACATGGACAGATTTAAAGAAGAAAGAGAAAGAGGCTTAACAATTGATCTTTCTTATGAAAAACTTGAGACAAATAAATATTCTGTAACAATTATCGATGCTCCTGGGCACAGAGACTTCGTAAAGAACATGATTACTGGAGCAAGTCAAGCAGATGCAGCTTTCCTTGTTGTTGCAGCTGGCCTTGGTGTACAGCCACAGACAAAAGAGCATGTTTGGTTATTAAGAACAATGGGTGTTAATGAAGTAGCTGTTCTTATAAACAAGATGGATACTGTAAATTACAAGGAAGAGGAATATACTAAAGTAAAAAATGATGTTTCTGTAATTCTAAAACAAGCAGGATATAAGGTAGACCAAATAATTTTCTTGGCTGCTTCTGGATTAAAAGGAGATAATCTTGTAAAGAAATCTACTAATATGCCTTGGTATAAAGGACCAACTGTAATTGAACAATTTGATCAATTTAAGGAACCAGAAAGACCTGTTAACTTCCCACTTAGAATGCCAATCCAAGATGTATATGAAATTACTGGTATTGGAACAGTACCTGTTGGGAAGATTGAAACAGGATTGATGAAAGCAGGTCAGAAAATAGTTATCCTACCTGGAAGAACTGGAACAGGAATACCAGGAGAAGTTAAGACAATTGAAATGCACCATGAAATGTTGCCTGAAGCAGGACCAGGAGATAATGTTGGTGTTAACATAAGAGGTGTTGGTAAAAAGGATATTGCTCGTGGTGATGTTATTTGTGATGCAGCAAATGCACCGAAAATAGTCAGTGAATTCGTTGCACAGGTTGCGGTAATCTCTCACCCAACAGTTATTGCTAAAGGTTATACTCCAGTATTCCACGTACATACTGCTCAGGTGCCTTGCCAGTTTATCGAGCTTATTGAGAAAACAAGTCCTGATGGAAAGAAAGTAGAGAATCCAGATTATTTGAAGAATGGAGATGTTGCAAGAGTAAGATTAAAGCCTATTGGAAACCTTGTAATTGAACCACAAGCAACTAACCCGCATATGGCTAGATTTGCAATAAGAGACGCTGGAGCAACCGTTGCAGCTGGCGTATGCATAGAAGTGAAAGCTAAGTAAAAATATAATTCTTAACCTAAATAAAAATTTAAACTTTGGATAATATAACTATGATAAATTTAAGGGTGTGGGATTCTTTTTTTAATTATATGAAATCTTATTACATTTGGAAGCGTGCTATTTTGGCTAGAAGTGTTAGTGTTTGGTTTACTGTGGAGTAATTAGTTTTAATTTCCTAAAATTAAGCGCCTACTGGTTTTGGAGCAGTTTCTAACTCTTTTATTTTTCCTTCAAGATATGCATTTAATTCGGTTCCATTGGTTAATGTTTTGGATTGACCAGCACCAGTAAAACTCAATGAAGCTTGTAAAACCCCGTCTCCAACTCCGATAACATAATAATTTCTTGCAATCCTATAAACCTCTGCCCTCTGCTCTACAGCCAACTTTTCAACAAATCCATTTAAGCTTCTTAGACATGGTGTGTTTTCTATTGTCATAAAAATGCTTAATTTAGTGGTATAAAAACATTTCTCATATTCTTATCAAAAAGTCTTTGCGTTTACCTCGGCTTAAAAGCCGAGGTTTGTTCAGGACTTTTGGATGCTCAAGATTGCATTCATCCATGCACTAAAGTGCATGGTTTTCTGCATCAGCAATCTTGACATAATAAGATTAAGATTCCTTCTTGCTTGATTTTGCTCCGTTGGAAGAATTAGAGGTTTTACTGGTTTTCGTGGTTTCGCTGGCTTTTGTTTGCCTTACTAAATTAACTATTATTAGTATCACTAATATAACTATCAGGAATACTATCCAGGTTAATGGTTTCTTTGCTAGGACTCCTATAGCTGCTCCTGTTAAAGGCACACCAAACAAACTAATTATATTATCTTCTTCTTGAGTGTTATTAGAAGCTAATGATGTTGAATCGTTTTTTGGAGTTATTTTGCATGGTTGTTTTTCTTTTGGTTTCGACGTTGTAGGTTTACAATAATTTGGAGGATAACCACAACTCCTTGTTTGCGTGTTATTTTCACATACTGACCAGTCTGTACAACTCCATTCAGTTACGCAACCTGAAGAGCCGCGCCCTGTGTGTGATGAAGAGCCACCACCAGATTCACTAAGAGGTTCTGGAGTTGATGAAGGAGGAGATAGAGTTGTAAACATTATAGATAATTCTGGTGATGTTATATTCTCTGAATCAGTTACTTTTATGTAAACAGTATAAACTGTTCCTGCAGTTAGATTTTCTAATGTATAATTATATTGGGTGTCTGATGTTGGAATCCAAATCCAATCTTCTCTATCTAGACTTATTGAATAACCGTTAATTGAAGAGCTATTTCTTAAATCTACGAAAAACGAGAGCATTGCGGTGCTTTTGGTAACTGAAAACGTTGCAGAACTTATTTGTGCATGCCCTGAATTTATATTATTATGAATACAAAATGAATTTGTTGTGGCTGGGTTTATACAAATATCTTGGGTTGAAGAGTTATTATCGTTACATTCTAGGTCAGTATTACATTTGATTGTTTCGCCTGGCGTAGTGTCGTTTGTTGTATTCTGGTTTTGATTTGTTAGTAGGACAAAGTTTACACAATCTGTGAACATTTGCTTTGCATCAGATGTCCAGTAATCTGTTGCATAAATTCCAAAAAAGCAGATTGCTCCATTTGTTTTTTTACCGTTTGAAAGAATGGATCCTTTTTTTGCAAAAGAAATGACATCGCCAAAGACTGGACCTGATTCTGTAGGATATACTCCTGCGTATTTTTCCATTGAACTTGCCTTGTTATTTATATCTAGGAAATAATAAGCCAAGGGCTTTCCCCTTATGTCTATTGTAGAATTATAAATGGTTTTAGTGGTTCCATCAATTTTTACTTTTAATGGTTCATTTGAAGCTAGCCTGCTAATTCCATCTGAATCAGTTAAACCTAATTCTGGACCAAGATTTCCATTAATGATAATAAAAGAATATTTGTCTGTAGGTACGGTTTTAGAGAAAGATTCTTCGCCTATTAAAATAAATTTATAGGAAGAGAGATCTTGTGAAAGGAAGTTTTCACTTATTAAATCGGTAGTGAGATTAAGGTCTGAAAAAATATGAATTATATTTTGGTCTATGGTGTCTGAAGATTTGTATATATAGGCTATATCTGAATTAACTATGTTTGCTGCACTAACAGAATATAAAAGCATCGTTAAAAGTATTCCTACAAAGGTCAAATATAATATTTTCTTCCTCATTTTTATCATGAATCAAGATGTACTTTCATATAAAAGGATATAGATTCTCAAACATAACCTTTAAGTTAGAATAGTCTGATTGAAACTTAGATTAATCGATTAGGTCTTCTTATTTTTGCGCTCGCTGGCTTAGAGATTTAAATCTCTAATACATTCAACTCTCACGAGTTGAAGTCTCTGCCAGCACTAAATACCCCAAACGCGTAACCGTAACCGTCCCTGACGCCGCTGCCGCTGCCGTAAAGACCCAACGAAGACCCGACGGAACTGAGGCTCGCGACTCTCTTTTGCTCTGAAACAACATCATCTTTTGTTAATGCCCAAATATAGGGTGTTTTCTTTAGGTCTTTAGCAATTTTAGCAAGTAATCCTACTCCTTCTTCTCCTGCAAGAGCAATAGCAAAAGGATTTTTTTCTATATTATTATCTTCTCCAACAGTGTAACCAAATGGAATGTGCCTTGCTTTATTTCTATCAATTATAACTCCATTTTCATTAAAATCTGGTCTGTCTTGGATAAAGGCACCTTCACTTGGAACGTAAAGAACTCCATTAAAACCCCAAAACCACCCTTTTCTTAAAGTATCTAAAATTTGTGAAGCATATTTATTTTCTTTATTTTGAGTTGCCGCGTAAACTAAAGAAGTTGTCTCTGCAATTGTTGGTTCTATATCTCCTTGAGAGTGAATAGAATCTCTTACGGTTTTATAATTGCCCGGACCATGAATGGGCGCAATGAATCTTAATTCTTTTTCTAAATGAGGAACTGTAATATAAGTTCTTCCTTCTTCAACTTTGAATGATGGTTTTACCATATTTCTAGTTAAAAATAGATATATTTAAATCTTTTGGTTATGTTATTACTGTATAAAGATAACATAATCATATTTCTGATAATTGGGAATATTGAGAATCAGTAATTATTTTAAATCGTATTTCTTTAATAAACTTAGTAAAGTCTTCTAAATTATCAAGATTTTCGAATGTTGGTTCATCGTCAACTTCTCCGTACTTATGAACTAAGATTAATTGAGGTGATTGAGGCAGTTTAGTCCCGATTTGCCCTAATCGCCTAATTGATATATTTTTTAATATAAGTTTTTACTTCTGGTGATGTATCTTGCCTGTCAAGTAATTCATCTTTATGTCTAAGTAAAGCTTCTTCATATTTACAAGTTAATGAGTGTTCTGGTTTTAATCTTCCTGAATAAATGGCTATCTTTGCCATAAATCTATATATTGAACCCGGGGGTGTAAACCTGTGTGCAAGAAATTCAAGATTATCAAAGTTTAAAGTATATCCTCTAGGATTATTATTAGACATGAAATAAAGAATCAATGTATTTATTTAAATATTATTGCACTATTAGGCTTTCTTAAATTTAGTGATTTCTGGAAGCATGTCGGCATGGCCTAAAAGTGTTGCTCGACAGCAATATCTCTCTAAACCTAGCTCTGTAAGCACTTTACCAGCGTCTTCGCCTGCGTCTATTCTCTTCTTATATTCTTCCCATACTTGACCTACTGGTTTTCCGCAGCCCATACAACGCACTGGAATTATCATGCTAATATCTCTCAACGATGGTTTTTAAAGTTTGCTAGGGCATTTCTTTAGAAAAATTATCTGCGTTTTTTCATCATTATTTTGCCTAGATAATAAGCTGATCCGAAGACTACTACTCCTGGCAAAAGTGCGAGACCAAGGCCTGGAACTAGGAGACCTGTACCTATTGCTCCTAATGTACCTGCCCCTACTGATTCAAGAAGATTTGCTGCTTGTGATACAGATTTTTCTACGTCTTTTTGTAAAGCATCTATTTGCATAATCATTTTACCTTCTTTTAAAATTCTTATTTTCTTATCTTCTTCCGAGACTAGAACAACTAGGTTGCCTTTCTTTGCGGCGTTTAATGCTGCGCTATGCCGTGTACCAAAATTCTTGAATGTTTTTGTACTCTTTATCATGACCCCATAAGCAGTCAGCATTCCTTTCTTGTCTATTATGACTGCACCATCCATTAAAGCTAGAGATTCTAAAAGTTTAGGATTTTCTATTACCTTAAATGAAGGTACTGACTGATCTACGAGAGGATTATATTGTGTTTCTCCAATTACAAATAAAGCTCCTTCTCCTCGCTTAGCTATTCTAAGTCCTACCTGTATAAGTAGCTCTTGCAAGTGCTTCCTACTTCCATTTTTTTGTTGAGAATTTCTTTTCATATTATTTTGTTTTTTTCTTCATTTATATAGTTTGTGAAAGATTCAATCACAATTGGAGAGATATTTCAATTCTGTAAGATTTTTGTATCCGTAGTAAATTGTTTTATTTATGTACCACGAAGGTACGCTTCTTATGTTCGGGCAAAGAGATTTGTCTTTTCCACAGTCTATATATTTTACTTGCTTAAATGCCGTTCCAAAAAGTTCTGCTTGTTTTTCACATTCACTGCAATATACAGACCCATAAAATTCTGCTCCTTCCTGCTCTAGGCAATATGCTACTTTTGTTTTTTCATCTTCGCCTGCAAAATAGCCCGTTACTTTCGAGAACCAATCTGTGAATGAATATAGTCCTGTAACCAGAATAATTGTGATAATAAAAGTAATTAACACCTTTGTTTTTGTTTGCATTTTTATATAAGGAGGAGGGGTATTTTAACTTTATTGGCTCATCCTACTTTTACCAAAGACTTTATAAAATGGTTTTACTCTTATTGAATATGGCTTTAGGACTTATTATAGGTTTAGTAGTTGCAGCAATTGTTTTGATAATAGTAATTGCGTTTATTTATTATTATAATAGATTTATAGTTTTAGAAAATAGGATTGACAACTCCTTGTCACAGATTGATGTTCAGCTAAAGAGAAGGGCTGAGCTTGTACCTAATTTAATTAATACGGTTAAGGGTTATGCAAAACATGAGAAAGGAATTATGCAGGAAGTTGTAGATGCTAGAAAGGTCTTACTTGCTGCGAAAGATGTGAAGAAAAGAGTAGAGGCTGGAGCTGAATTGCAGAATGCTCTTAAATCAATATTTGCTCTTGCTGAAAACTATCCTCAACTAAAAGCTAATGAGAATTTCTTGCAACTGCAACAGGAATTGGCTACTATTGAAGATAGAATTGCATATTCCAGGCAGTATTATAACGATTCTATCCTTGAATATAATAATAAAGTAGAAGTTTTCCCTGGCATGTTTTTTGCAAACTTATATAGTAAGAAAGAAAAAGAATATTTGAAGATTCCTGAAGAAATAAGGGCTGTACCTAAAGTTGAGTTTTAAAGATAAATAATATTAATATTTAAATAGTGATTTAGCTTTCTATTGAGATGGTAGAAAGATTGTCGTTTGAAGATGAAATTTCAAAGAATAAGATAAAATCCTTTTTTTTAGTAATTGTAGTCATAACTTTCTTTTTGTTGCTAGGTTTTATAATCGCTTTGATTGCTAATCCTGGCTATTTCTTTATTATCATGATTTTTTCTATCATTATCTCTATATCTTATACATTATTTAGTTATTATAATGCTGAGAAAATTGCTATTGCTTCTGTAAACGCAAAGCTTGCTTCTCCAACTAGAGATAAAATATTGTTTAATGCTGTGGAAAATATGTCTCTTGCCTCTGGATTGCCGATGCCTAAAGTGTATATAATGAAATCTGACAGAATAAATGCTTTTGCTTCTGGCAGAGATCCTAAACATGCAATTATATGCGTAACAACTGGTGCTTTGGAAAAATTAGAAAAAGAAGAGTTAGAAGGTGTGATAGCACATGAAATGTCTCATATTGCTAATTTTGATGTGAGATTCATGACTTTAACAGCAGTGCTTGTTGGCTTAGTGTCCATTCTTGCCGAATTGTTTCTTAGAAGTCTATGGTTTTCTTCTGACGATGATAGAAAGGGGGGTGGATTGCTTATTATATTAGGAATAATATTTGCAATAATTGCTCCGATAGCGGCTCAACTTGTTTCACTTGCTATTTCACGTAGAAGGGAGTTTACTGCTGATGCTACTGGCGTTAAGTTCACTAGATACCCGCCTGGATTGAGAAATGCTTTAATAAAGATAAAAAAGGAGAACGAACCTTCGCAGGAAGATAGAAAGAGATACCCTAAAGCAATGGCCCCTCTGTTCATATCTGACCCTTTCAAATCAAGGATAAAAAATATATTTAGTACGCATCCATCAATAGATGAAAGAATTAAAATACTTGAAAGAATGTGATTATTTCTTAGGTGATATATATTTAGGGGACCACCGGCTGTAATTAGTCTGTTTACCTCCAGATTGAAAAGAGAATCTTGAAGGATTACGATGGTAATCCAATAAGAACTCTTCCTCTCTTCGTGCTTTTATAACAGCCTCGGTAAAACCAATAATATTTTCAAATTCATTTGGTGAGATCTTTACAGCTTCTTTCTTTCCTTCAAAGACTGCTTCTGCACCTGCACGCCTCATTCTTTTCCATGTTTCAACTGCTGAAATGAATGGACTGAAACAGAATGCCTTGTAACCGCTTAATTCATGGGGTATAGATGAGATATAATCTATAATAGAGGATAAGTTAAGATAAGCAGTTTGGTAGAGAGATTCAAAAACGTTCTCTCTTGCTTCTCGTGCTGATTTCTCTTGACCATAAATTAGCTCTTGAGGAGTTAAACCTGGAAAGAGATCTCTTGGAAGGAAAAGAGTTCTTGCATCTGGGTAGTCTGACCTTGCATCTGCATCTTCTTTAATATTCTTAGTTATATTGGTTAACTGGAGAGTCATTCCTAATATTTTTGCGTGAATTCTATCAATCTCGTGATAGTTATCTGTCTTCCTATCCATTATTAGGTCTGTAAGAGATTCTCCTACTATACCTGCCACATAATCGCAATATTTTTTTAGGTCGTCTTGTGTTCTAAGTTCTCTCATCTCCAACGCTTCTCTCATACCTGCAGTCATAGTTGCTGTACAGTTTCTAAGTATTTCTCTTATGGATTTATCAAATGTTTGCATCTCTTTTAGCGGGCTGTACTTTCCACCTTTACCAAAATGTTTAACAAAAACTCTTGTTTCTTCGTCTACAGCGCCCTCAAGCATTTTATTAGTTATTTTGTTTACCTTTCCTTCTATAAGATCTGTTATAGAATCGCTTGTATCTCTTCTTGCTATTTCTGCAATCACTGAATGCTGGTCATTTAATACCTCGATCTTATCTGGTATAGGAAGGCGTCCGTCTTCTGCTTCATCTGCCCACCTTAATACATTATAAAGTGTCTGCACGATTGTTCTTTTATTATATTCAGTTGGGTCTTTTAAAGTTTCTAGATGGGCTATGGGATAAACAAATGTTCTAGATTTTAAGTGAAGTAATTCTCTGGAATCTAAATCGTGACTCTTAGCTTTTTCAAGTACTTCTTCAACTGTGGGGTGCAGTATCCACTCTGGAATCATAAAAAACAGCCACTTTGAGAGTATATTAATTTATCTATCTGTTCGTTTAATTCCCGCTTGATAGTAAAAATTTTAAAGTTGTTTATCAAAGATTTATCATGAAAAATATTTTTTTCTCAGAGAAATGTTATGATATTGTAAAGAGAATTCCTAAAGGAAAGGTTATGACATATAAATCTGTTGCTAAAACTCTTGGAACAAACGCTTATAGGGTCGTAGGTAATGCAATGAATAAAAGTCCTGGAATGCCTGAAATGCCTTGCCATAGGGTTGTAAAATCGAATGGAGAAGTGGGTGGTTTTGTTCATGGTACTAGGAAAAAGATTGAAATGCTTAATATGGAAGGTGTAAAAGTTAAAAATGGGAAGGTTGATTTGGAAGAGTATAGATATAGTTTGAAAAGTAAAAGTTAAAATAGTCTTCTTATTTAAAACTGAGATGGGTATTGAAAAGCTGATAAGTGGGAATAGACCTTTTTTGGCTGTTGCTAGTGGTTTAGCTTTGTCTTTTCTTGATTGTGTGCCTTTGCCTTCCTGTAATGTTCAAGAGCCTTATTGCAGCAGCCCTGTTGTGGATAATAGGTTTGTTCTGACTAATCCTACTGGAGGAACTAAATATGCACATCAGATACTTGGAATTGGAGGAAATTACACTGGAGACAAAAATGCAATGGTTGGTGGACCTGATGAAGGATATACAAATTTTAAAATATCTAGACAGGACGGTGAGGCTATTATAGTTGCTGGATTTGGTGGAGACTTTAATGTTGTGAAGGTAGGATTAAAATCAGATTCACTCTATATGTATGCGGTAGCTCAAGTAGGAGATTTTGTCAGATTTTCAAAGAGAGATAATGAGGAAAAGAGTAATGAGATAGTATTAGGAAATTTTGTTACGGTTGGAGAGGGTGAAAGAGGAAATATTACCTTACAGGGAGTAAATGAATTATATGAATACAGATTTAATGTAGGTCCAAGTACTAAAGATAGGATATTTATTTTAAAATTTGATGTTGGGTATGCAAGCCCTTCTGTTTTCAATTTATCTGTGGATTATTTGAAAGCTGAATAACGATTAATAAGAAACTCCTGATGGATAATTATTTATATATTACATATATCCCTAAATAATGCAACAACAACTAGATACTGAAATAGATCTATGTATTAAAAATTTTAGAAATAGAATTGAAGATTATGTTATAAATCCTGTGCATAATAATCCTGAGTATGTCTATTATGCAGCAAGAGAGCTGTTTAATATCTTTTATGATGTTGGCATGTCTATTAAGGGCTATGATGCAGAACAAAGGAGCATGATTGATATTAGTTTTAAACAAGCTATTAGGCATGTTCTTCATCCTGATATGCGTGAAGCTATTAGAATAATGCATGGGGGATTAAAGAAATTTTTGGTTTAAGAGAGTTTATTATGGAAAAAGAAGAACATATTGTTAAAATACTTAGAAAAGAGTGGGTGACACATGATGTTGTTAGACTTGGTGTTGAAAAACCGCAAGGATATAAATTTATTCCAGGACAGGCAACAGAGGTTTCTGTAAATCAAAAAGTCCTTGTATAATCTTTGGACTTTTGGATGCATGAAAATTCCAGAGTTGATTCTGATTTTTTGAAGATAAATATAGAAAGTTTTGAAAAACCCTCAAAAAACTTTCTAAGAAGGACTCAAAGAACAAAATTCTTTGATACATTCAACTTTGATAAGTTGAAGTCTTTGAAAGAAGGAAACAATAATGATTATTCAAAGTCCTCTATAAAAGATTTTTCACAACACTTTTATATTTGTGGGTCAGTAAGAATGGTGGGAGAAATTCAAGATACTCTAAGGAAATTAGGAGCAAATTCTGATTCTATTGTTATTGAAACCTAGACCTGCAACCGCAATATATAAAAAGTCTTTATGCTTTGATTTATCAGTATGTATTACAAAAGAGAAACTTGGGCTGGAATAGAAATGTTTGGTCTTAGTCTTAGATGTAATACAGTTACTTCTAAACTTGCATCTATTACATTTGATAGCAAGTAAGTACACATCAATTCTCTGCTTACTTGCACCTCATCACAATGATTCTAAAACAATCTTATCAGGCTCTTGAACCTCCACCGCTTTCTAAAGCTGTGCATGGAATCCATGTAAAAAGGATGATTAAACTTGGAAATTCTTCTTATTTTAATAAACTTGCTAAGTTCTCGCCTTTTCTATTAGCTGAAATGGATGAATTTATAGAGAGAAATTCTCTTGTTATCAATGGAAATAATAAAATAAAGCAAAAACATTATTGCTGTCCGCAGTGCTTAAAGGCGCATGCACTAATATGCAGCAGAGAAATGAAACTTGGAAATAATATAGAGAAAATTGTAAATAAATTATTTGAAGGAGAGGTAGGGCACGGAGAGTATTATTTAGATGGAGAGGTTTTGATAAAAGTTTAAGATGGATCCCAGAAAAGGTTCTTACTTTCTGAATTGTCTTTTCTTTCTGAATCATCCTTGTTTTCAGTAGGATGAGTTGAAGTTGTCTTTGAGAATCTAGGATCTTTCTCGTTCTTCTGACGATTCATGAATTGCCTGATGAATTCTTCGTGCTCGCCTCTGTTCATGATTTTCTTTGCTCTCCAGATATTCATGTCCCCTACTTTCTCTGCTTTGACTTTTCCTGACGTTCTCTTATGTACTGCTTCAGAAATAAGAACTTCTGACCTAGCATAATTTGAAATTCTTTTGGCTGTGCCGACTGTATTGCCTAGAGGTGTAAACTTGAACTTGCCTTCGCTTTGATCTACTACTATATCTCCTATGTGGATACCTAAACCGAAATCAAGTTTCTGAACAAATTTCTTATTGCTCTCGTTGAATAATCTATCTATCTCTTGTCCTGTTCTCAAAGCCCTCATTATATTTTCTGTTTCTCCTGTAAGGGCTGGTGCAAACACAAGAAGCTTATAATCTCCTTCTGCATATATTTTTGCTTTGGTTTCTTTTGCTATAGATACTGCTCGTTGGATAGCTTCCAGTGTTGGAGAATTAGGAATGTGTTGTAGGTCAGTCATATTACGGATATATAATGAGATAATTGCTGCCTCCTGCTTTTGACCTTTTTCTATGACACTTGCTTTATTGGTACCGGTTAGTTTGCGCGTAGCAACTGTTCCAGAGGATGAAGAACCAACTTTTATAGGAGAGTAAGATTTTGTTGGACTTGTTCCTGTGTATTTTTTCTTGGCAACTCTACGATAATAATATATTGCTATCACTGCAAGGATAATGAGTATGATAACCCAGATCCAAATGAAAAAATTATTTTTTAATACATTTGTTGCTGAATCTAGTGATATTACGCTGCCTGTGATAGACACTTTACCTAGACTTTCACTTTTTGTTCCATCTGAAACTTGAACATCGTACTCTCCTGTTGGGGCTACTAATTTTAAGTTCTTTGATTCATCGATACCTACTGAGATGTCCCTTACTTCTTTTACTCCTCCAATTGAAATCTCTACAGGGCGCTTGTAACGAACATTGCCAGTATTAGTGATTACTAAAGCGCCATTAATCATACTAAATGTTGCAGTCATCAATTCATCTACATAGAACTCGTTAGTTGCTTCTAAATCACCTGTTTTTGCTAATACTTTCCAATCTCCTGCAGTGTAATTAGATTCTGTTGGGAAAGAGTTTGTTGCTGCAGATCTTACAAGTTTTTTATCAAAAACAGAACTATCTGGCTTATAGAAAGTGACGCCTACATCATCCTCAATTTGTTGTCCTGCCTGATCTAAGATATTTACGGTATATTCGATTGGATTTCCGGGGGTTACTGTTTTAGTTGGGAAAGAGATGCTAATATCTTTCATTATCTGTTTTAATTTTATGCTCTCTGTTGCGTTGCCTTCGTTGAGTATTTTGCCTGCACTATCTTTTTCATATACGTGTGCCTGAACTTCATAAACTCCCGGAAGTGCATCTAGTGGAAGAGTAATATTAAATTCAAAATTACCTGACTGTATTGGGCTAAGGATAGTTATATTTAAGTTTGGTATTAAAATTCCTGCAAAACCGGTGAGTGGAAGACCGTTTGCTTTTGTTGCTTTTCCTTTAACGATTATAGATTTCCCTGGATCGAAAGCTACTCCCTGAATGTCTAAAGAAATATCTACTCTTTTTGTGATGTCAAACTCACGAGAATTTGTTTGCTCATTGTCATATGAGAATCTTATAGAACAGCTACCTTCGCTTATGTTTCCTAGAAGAAAATCATCGAATTTTCCTGTTATAATAATCTCTTTTCTTTCACCTTCCTTCAGAGTGTAAAAGCTTCTGTATATTTCAGTTTGTTGTGAATCACAGATGAGTGTTGAAGAAAAGAAACCAGTTGTATCTTTAGAAGGTAAAAGGCTTACTGAAATATTGAATGGGTCTCCAAGATTATACAAAGACTCTGTCTGTCCCCCAAGTATTTCTGCTGCAATTAAGGGTGTATTTATTAATAGGACGGTGAAAGCAAGGAATATGCTTATTGATAGCCCTCTTTTAATGCTATTCATAGATTGGTTAATTCCCTTTTATATATAAATCTTGTTGCAGATGAATATTTATAAATATTCTGGTCGATATGTCAAGATTTGTTTCATGCAAATCTTGATCACAGCAAAAATGTTTCCATTTTTGTGCCATCAAAACTTTCCAAGTTTTAGTTGTTAAAATAATTTTTTTGTTGATATCTAAGGTCTAAATCGGATTTTATCTTTAAAACCTCTTTTAAATAATGTTTATTTCCACCACCGTTGTAACGCTTTACTGCTTCTTCCCATGAGCGCCAATCTTTGATATATGGTATTTTTTTCTTGTCCTGCGATTTTATATCATGAATTGCTGATTTGTGATAGAGCCAACCGACACCACCCAGAATGCTTGACTTGGCATCCATATTACTTTGGGAATAGTCCCAGACTCCATTTCTATGAGGTGTTTCTTTTTTTTCTTCCAACGAAGAAAAATCTCCTATCAAATATGTGTTCTCCTTTTTTTCAGCTAGAACATGAAGCGCGTGGTCTCCTTGATTTGCAATTTGCATAGGGTCATAGAGAAATGCTTTCGTTCTATGTTTAGGATTACCAGATTCAACTGCAATCATTGCTTTAATGAGATTACTTTCTGGTGCTCTCCCATGTTTTTCTTTGAAATAATCAATAGTCTCTTTGATTGTGGTATCATAGATATCAAGATAAGAATAATCTGATTCTATTTTTACTTGTGAATTTTGTATTTTATTGAGTGCTGGTTTATCATAATTTGCTCTTTGTTTTACATTTTGTTTTGCTATATTTATTTGGTGTCCTTTATTAGCGGCTTCTGCGTTCGTTGATGTCAAAAGCGCGGCAGCTAGTCCTGTGACAAATACAGATCTTACAAAAGAATCTCTTTTCTTCATGAAAAATGCAGTAAAAATTGACTTTTAAACCTTTCTATTTGTAACTATGGCTTAGTAGTCACAATTAAATAGCTGATAAATTTATTGAGATTAAATAAGCTAACACTCTGTACTTATTTCTTAACTTCTAAATAATAAGCTGGACCAGCAAAAACCTTTCCTGTTCTTGTGCATTTCCAAATGCCTGCAGCAATTCTCTTTGCTCTGCCTCTAGGATGAAATGGTGATTGTTGTCTTTTGCGCTGAGGTCCTTCAATTGCATTAAAGCGATCTCTAACATTCTTTCCATAGCCTACTCCTATTCTTCCAAAAGCCTTAATCTTCTTTGTTTTTGCTCCCATAATTTAGAGAGTGTAAAATAGGTTTTTAAAGATTCCTACTATGTTATTATTTCGACTCAAAGAAAGCAAACTATTATAAAACATATTCTAATAACGTGAAAATGAAAGCAGTAATACTTGCAGCGGGAAGAGGGAAGAGAATGGGAGAATTGACTAGATATTTACCTAAGCCGTTGCTATCTATTAATAATAGACCTTTTCTTTTTTACAATTTAAAAAATTTAATAGGGTGTGGTTACAATGATATAGGGATTGTTGTTGGATATCAAAAGGAAAGAATAGAAGAGTTTCTTGCTGAAAATAAATTTAATGCTACACTTATAGACCAAGGTGAACCAAAAGGAACCGGACATGCTGTTAAATGTGCTAAAGAATTTTGTAAGGATAATAATTTTTTAGTATTAAACGGAGATAATTATTATGATATTGATGTCATAAAAAAGATGAGTTTGTTTCAAGGGTCTAATGCTATTTGTGGAGTAATACATGAAAGTCCTGAAAGATTTGGAGTGTTGTTGGAAAGAGATGGCTTTTTAGAAAGAATAGCTGAAAAGCCTAAGACATATTTTGGAAATTTGATAAATATAGGTTTGTACAAATTTACTGCTGAGATATTTGATGCTTTAGATAAAATTAAACTTTCTGAAAGAGGAGAATACGAATTAACAGATGCGCTTAGTATTCTGGCGCAACAACAGAAAGTTAGGGTAATAAAAAGTAATTTTCCGTGGTTTGATCTAGGATCTCCTGAAGATATTCCTCTTATTGAGGAATTTTTTAAGCAGAAAAAGATCTAGATTTTGGAAGGGTTTAAATATAAGCAAGAGGTGTTTTTCGAGGAGAAATACACGATAATAACCATAAAATTTAAGCTGTATCTGGCGCATCCTTTTCTTAGTAGAAAAATGATAAGGGAGTGGGAACTTAAAATAGAAAAAGAGTTTAATATTGAACTTGCTAATCCTTTTTATGACAGAGATGGGGAAGGTGGAAGGGAAGATATTGCTGCATGGGATCAAGGATTAAAGCCTCAGAAAGACGATGATTATGAGTTTAAACTGGTGCAGAAAGATATTGGTTTAATTGGCACTTGTGATGGTGTTGTTGCAATAGTTGATGGGAATTTATCTTATGGAACAATTATGGAAATGGTTTATGGCAATATATTAAAGAAACCTGTATTTATTATCTGCACAAACAAATCAAACGATCATCCGTGGTTTGTTTATCATGGTACAAAGATATATAATTCTTTTGATGAATTTGAAAAAGATATTAATTATGTGTCTGAAACTGTTAAGAAATTGAATATATAATTTTTTCTGTTGCGTGTCTTGATATAATAAGTTTTATAACTCCATTTATTTTTATTAAAACATGGGAAAGATAGTTGCGATAGGTGGAGGAGAATTGAAAGATTTAGATACTTTGCCTTTAGATAAGGAAATAGTCAAACTTACTGGTAAGCAGCATCCTGTAGCTTTGTTTATTCCAACTGCTAGTGGCGATGCTGAAGGGTACTGGCAAACATTTCAGAAAGTTTATAGACAAAAACTGGGATGTAAAACAGAAGTGCTTTATTTAATTAGGGAGAAGAATACAAAAAGAGAAATTGAAAATAAAATTCTTGAAGTTGATTTAATTTATGTTGGAGGAGGAAATACATTGAAGATGCTTAAAATATGGAAAAAACAAGGAGTGGATAAATTGCTTACGAAAGCTTATGAGCAAGGAGTTGTTTTATCTGGTCTTAGTGCTGGAGCTATTTGTTGGTTTAGATATGGTTGTAGTGACTCTCGTAGATTTTCTAATCCTGAGGATGCTTCTTTTATGAAGGTTAAAGGTCTTAACTTAGTTAATTTAACAGTAAGTCCGCATCATATTAGGGAGAAGAATAGAGATAAAGGTCTTGTTAAATTAATGCAGAAAACTTCTGGGGTAGGAATCGCTCTTGATGACAATTGCGCCCTTGAAATTGTAGATGGAAATTATAGAATGCTTAGCTCAAAAAATGGAGCTGGAGCTAAGAAAATTTATTACTCTGGGGGTAAACCTTATTCAAAGAAAATTGATATAACTGAGAAATACAGTTTACTTTCTGACTTGATGAAAAAATAGTTATTTATTGTGTTTTAAGAAGTTGTTTATTAAATCGGCTTTATTTTTTCTATTTGTTTCAGCATAAGCTTGTGCTTCTGCATCTAAAGTAAAACAAGAGATTTCCATATCATCTAATCTCATTTGTATTATTCTATTTGCTAATAGTTTACTAACATATTTTCCAGTATCTCTTTCTCCTAAAATATGGACTTCCAAGTCACCAATTGTTATTTTAATCTCCCAAGCTGGTTCCTCTCCAGAGATTTTCAATTCTTTTATACTAGAAGGAGTATAATTAGAAAAGATATCTTTAATTCTTCTCAAATCTCTTAATTGAATAACTATATCCAGATCATTAGGATTAACATTCATTCCTTGAGTTGCCATGTTTACACTTCCAATTAAAGCCCATTTAATTTTGTTCTCTTTAAAAGAGAGATTTATTATTTTTATTGCTTCTTTAAATTCTTGGTTAAGCATGTTTATTTTAAATTGGTTACTTACCTATTTAGATAAACTTGGGTCGCTGCTCTAATATTGTGAATCAACTTACTCTCTTCCAAACAATCTTCTTAAAAATACAGAAAATCTCTGTAAAATACCTAAATTCTTACATTTATTATCGATACAAAAATTAGGGGTACATTCAGAATTTTTGCTACAGATATTTTCTTTTGTTATATTTATTTGATAATCTTCTGTTTCATTATTAAATTGTTCTTGATATTGAGTTTTGTTGAGTAATTGTGTGTTTTGTTCTGTATTCTTAACACTGGGATTCTGAACTTCTTTACTATTATTTTCATCTGGTCCTGCGCAATTATCAGACGATAGAACTACATTATTTACTGTTCCATCTTCTCCCTTGAATGACAATCCTATGTTTCCCAGAGGGTTTGGACTATGGGTACTGATGATAATTTCTATTATTCCTACCTGAACTGGTGTAATGTCTGAAGACCTAAACCCAGGTCTGTCAATTCTAAAGGGGATCTTGCCCTCAGGTAGTAATGATCTTGGAAGCAATGGTCCACTTCTTTGCGAATATCTTAGATTCGTATGAGCTAAATTCTCAAGTATTGTTAAATTCTCAACTACTTTTAATATGTCTTGGTCTTCTCCTTGTAAACCTTCTGAATCAGTTATATGTGCAGATAGATAAACTGTTTGATTTAGATATTCTGTTGAGTTCCAAAGATATAGACAGGATTTTGAATGAGCATATTCGCCTGGAGGATCAACGCAGGGATTACCCGCAGTATCGCACATACATCTTTCTTCTATTATTTTACAATAATGACTTATTATTTTGCCAGTTGGGAGGCATTCTGAAAAAACGCCTGGTGGTTCATTACAAAATCCGCCACCCATATTTATACTTCCAATCGTTTTACCAGTTATCTGAATACCATCAACAAGCTTTGCTGTTGAAAATAGCAATAGAAGTATAAAAATTAAATTAAAAGACCTCTTAATCATTTCTTAAAGATGAAAAACAGATATATAAATCTTATCTCATGATTGGTCTTTTATAAATACAATTGTATAATTAAGATTAATAATCTTCTAATATTAAATTAAAATGGGGCTGCCAGGATTTGAACCTGGGTCGCGAGGTCCCAAACCTCGAATACTAACCAAGCTATAATACAGCCCCTCCTACAATGATAAAATAAGGGTATTTAAGTTTTCTTAAAAGGACTAAAATAAAGAGATTTCCTAAGCCTTCGCTATCCCCACAGCAAGCTGATGGGGTATTACGCTCGGCTTCAGGACGGAAATCTCTAATTGTCAAATCGGACGACGCAGCAAAGCTGCGGGGTATTAAACCCAATTTGACAATAAATTAAGAAATTAACTAAAAAGACGGGCAATAATTTTAACGCCGTCTGCGATGAAAAAGCCTAGAGCACCGATAACTAGGATACCAAGAGCTGAGATTTTTGATACTGTTTTAAATTCCTCTGAACTTGGCTTTTTTAGTATAAGCCAGACTCTTTTAGATTGTGCAACAAAAGATTTAATTCTTGCTGTAATAGGAGGTTTTGTTTGGTCCATGATTTGTATAAATAAAGTGTATTTTTAAAATTATGCTTGCTGGGGAGGCCATCTACTTTCCACCCCTTTTGTTAATTCTTCTTTCGGTTTACCCTTTTTAATCAGATAGAATAGTAGAACAAGAATTGTAATTATCAGGACAGACAAGATAATTATTACTATGATTAATAAATTCAAGCTTTGGTAATTGCAGGTTTGTTTTTCTGCTGGTTTTTTATCATTAACATTACATGTATTTAAGTCTGTACAGATTCTTAGTCTAGTTTGGTTTTCTGGGCACTCTGACGGCTGCCAGGAAGTACAGTTCCAGTCAGGTGTGCATGATTTTTGTGGGAGTGTAGAAGAACTAACACATGCTTCTGTTTCTTCTTTATATAATTGATTTGTATTACACTCGTTTAGGTCTATGCAAGATTTTATTCTTTGATTATTCAAGCATGGCTCCCAGTCCCCGCATTCCCAATTAGAAGTGCATGCTGGTTCGTTAGGGTTATTAGCATTGTTTGGATTTCCTGAAGGGGTGGAAGAAGGAGGAAAAAATTCTTTTGCTGCTGAATGCTTTAAACCTGAAATAGTAAAGGTTGTTTCGGTTAGAGTGCAAGAAAAAGATGAATTTGTACCAGGGCAAGAGATTAGATATTCGTTTGCACTTGCACACTTAGAAGAAATAGATGAAATAGAGTCTATATCTGGGCTGTCTTCTATGCAAACTTGTGTGCTTCCATTCTTTCTGTCGAATGTAATATTTTTATTTCCTTCTATACCTTTTACTATAAAATAACCGAGTTTGCTTGAAGAAGGTTGTTCTATAATTTCATAATTATAGAAGTTGAGTGGTTGAGAGAAATTGTATAATAGACTTACTCTTGTAATATTACCTTCTTTAAATTCTATTCTCTTTGTACCATTGTAACTTAAAGAGTAGTTGATTATTGATCCTTCTATAGAGACATTTAGGCCTATACCGTTTAGATTAATTTCTTTTCCTATTATTCCATTCCCATCGTAGTCACAATAATATATTATAGGTGAGGGTTTGCTTGAGTTATTATTACATATATTGAAATCTTCGTAATCTGTTATTTTGGTGTCATTTGACATGCAAGAACTGTTTTGGGGTATCCAATTTGGTATGCACGGTATGTTATATGTGATTGGTCTGTTATCTATTTGTGAAATAAACATCTTAGTTGTACCGTTCTTAATGAATACTATTTGCATAGAATTTAGAGTAATATTGTTGCTATAGTTTGATATAAGAGATATGTACACTAGACCTTGTTCTGAAGAAGATAACTGAAAGTTTGTTGAATTTTTTATTTTGAATTTAGAATTATAGTCCAAATAAGCATCTTCTTCTGAAGATATATTTCTCGGAAAAGAAGATAGTTCTGGATTTGCCAAAATTTCGTTATCAAACAAAGAGATATTTTCTATGTTGGTTATACTACCTAGAATTAATAGGTGCTCGGTTATACTATTTGAGTTAGAAGCTTTGATTGTAATGGAATTATTCCCTTTTAGAACAGTTAGAAGCATATAAGTTTCATTTTCAATTATTTTATAAGCCATATAGGATTCGCATTTGCTTTGATCTGAATTATTTGTTATGATGGTTATTCCATTAGAAGATTCATAAAATACTTGATCCCAGACTGATTTTATTGCGGCGTCTGAACAGTCTTGTGCAATTGGAAGAGCAATAATTTCTACTCCGCCACTGCCGTCGCCTTCAGGGTTGAGTTCTGATTCTGGAGGGGAGAAGTTTATTATTTTGTTATTAATAAGAAAATAGATTAGGAAAATAAGGAAAAATAATATCAAGACTATTAATAGAAATATTAGAACTTTGACACTTCTTTTCATCTTACTTCAAAGATTATGAGTATTATAAATATTATTCATCCAGGAATTTTATTCCTAATTCTTCTTCAAGTGCATCTGTGGAAGAAAGAGTTTCTGAAGAGCCAAGAATTTGAGCACTCTTCACGCCTGTTACTATAAGAAGAACTTTAATTGTTTTGCCCATGTCTGGAGATATTTGCGCTCCTGAAATGATTTTTGCATCTGGAGATACTTTTTCTCCGATTATTTCCATTACTTGTCTATATTCATCTAGGGACATATCTGTTCCTCCTATTATATTTACTAAGGCTCCACTTGCATTTGATATATCAACATCAAGAAGGGGATTGTTAATTGCTCGATCAACTGCATCCTTTGCCCTATCTGCTGAATCAGACTCACCTATTCCAATCAGCGAGACTCCTCCTTTAGACATTACTGCTTTAACGTCTGCGAAATCCAGATTGACCAGACCTGATTTTGTTATTAACTCGGTAATTCCTTTTACAGAGTTTGTAAGAATTTCATCTGCGACCTTAAAAGCCGTATGAATAGGTAGATCTGGAGCGATTTCTAATAATTTATCATTAGGAATTACTATTAATGTATCAACTATTCCAGCCAACCTTTCAAGACCGTATTGCGCATTTTCTATTCTTTTTTGACCTTCTACTGTAAATGGCAGGGTAACAACGCCTATTGTCAGAGCGTTTAATTTTTTAGCTATATCTGCTACAACTGGGGCAGAACCTGTTCCTGTTCCTCCTCCTAAACCGCAGGTAATAAAAACTAAATCAGAATCTGAAAGTTTCTTTTTAATTTCTGCTTCTGATTCTCTGGCGGCAGCTTCTCCTATTCTTGGATCGCTTCCTGCTCCTAAACCACTAGTAAGTTCGCGACCGATTAGAATTTTTGTATCTGTGTTTGTATAAAGCAAATCTTGAGCATCTGTATTAATGGCAATAATTTCACAGCCTTTAATACCTATTTCTTTCATCCTAGAGACAGAATTGCCACCCCCACCACCACAGCCTACCACTTTGACTCGTGTTGACTGTTTTTGAATCAAGGATTCGAGTTCTTCGTCTATGGCTTGGGTGCTAGGAGACTCTTTTTCAACCTCTAATAATTGCATTAGTTGGAAACGTAATAGCTATTTATAAGGATTGTTGTAATGATAAAGAGATTTCCTAAGCCTTCGCTATCCCCACAGCAAGCTGATGGGGTATTACGCTCGGCTTCAGGACGGAAATCTCTAATTGTCAAATCGGACGACGCAGCAAAGCTGCGGGGTATTAAACCCAATTTGACAATAAAAAAGCAAGAAAAGTGTTTCTACTTTTGAGGTTGTTCTATGTCTGAATGTTTTTTCTTTGGCTTTATTTCCTCAAATTCAAGTTCTTTTCCTATTAGCTCTTTGAATTTCTCTTTGTATGCGTTTACAAAAAGACCCATATTTTTTGGACCTTTTACTATAACACTTTTTTCTTTGATTTCAAATTCTGGAGAGAAACGGAAAAAGAAATCAAAAAGGGCAATGCATTTTTCCTTTTCATCATTTACTTTTTGAACTATAGTTAACTTGTAGAGTAAGTCCTTACCTGCTAGAGGATTATTGAAATCTACTATTACTCTTGCACCTGAAACAGTAAGAATCTTTACCAGATAATTATCAAGTGTTAGGACCATTCCTGGTCTAGGCATCACCTTATTTTCAGTAAATGCTGATAAAGGTATTGTTTTAATAAGTTCTCTTTTTCTTGGGCCAAAAGCTTCTGAGTAAGGAACCTTTATTTCATAATCTTTGCCTATTTCTTTATCTAACAATTCTTTGTCCAAACCATAGACGACCATTCCTTCGCCTATTGCTACAATGGTCTTTTTAGGTTCTGCTTTTTCATTTATCTTTTTAAGATCTTCTGGGATATTTGAATCAAATATCTCTCCATTTGCTAAACCTGTATACTTTATTTCTATGAAGTCTTTTTTCTTTACTGTTATGTTTTCACTCATCTATAGAGTTGAGAAAGAGGGTTTAAAAAATCTTCTGAGGATTATTTATTGTCAAATTGATTTATAAATGTTAGTCTGGTGTTAAGTCCAATTCATAACTTAAACAAGATTTATAAATCCTCTTTTCGACACAACAATATGGTTTTAAGACTCACTGATGCACATTCGGCAAAGCCAGGCACTATTATCCTTGTTAATAATGAACCTTTTCAGGTTAATTCAAATGATATCAGCAAAACAGGAAAGCATGGAGCAAGTAAATGTAGAATTGAAGCCATAGGTGTATTTAATGGAAAGAAAAAGATAATTGCTGTTCCTGGAGCTGAAAGATTTGATGTGCCTAATGTTTCTAAACGAAGAGCCCAGGTATTAAGTGTAGGAGAGAACACGGTTTCTGTTATGGATCTTGAAAGTTATGAAACAATTGATATTCCTTATATGGAAGAACTTAAAGGGCAGATTATGCCGGAGAAACAAATAGAGTATTGGGATGTAGAAGGAAAAAAGGTAATAATGAAGGTATTCTAACTATGGTAAATGAAAAAATAAAGTATTTGGTAAAGGGAATAAATGATAACCGGACAGGAGAATCTTTAGTTTAAGATGGCAACTAAAATACTTGCGGCACAAAAGAGAATGTTTGGAAATGTTTTTGTATGCAAGAATTGTAGTAAGAAGATTAGAACTCAGGCAGTTAGAATTATAGCTGGAAAAATAAAATGCCCTAGATGTAGTAGTCATGCGTTTAGACCTATAAGGAAGAAGTAATGAAAATTTGAGGTTAAATGAATTTCATATTGTATGATATATTATTTTTAGTATTATTTACTTTAGCTGTGGTGCTTTTTCTATATACTAGAAGAAAAAATCTTCAAAGACAGGGTTTACTTTACTTGTATAAAACAAAAGTAGGAATAAAGTTTATTGATTGGAGTGCAAAGAAATTTGAAAAGATTTTGAAACCTTTGCAATATGTTGTAATTGCTTCTGGATATATTTTGATGATATCTATGGTATGGTTTCTAGCAAAATTCTCATGGTTCTACTTGACTTCACCAACAGCTGCCAGAGAATTGAAGATTCCTGTTTTGTTGCCTCTTTTACCTTATTTGCCTGAAATATTTAAGTTAGATTTTCTTCCTCCATTTTATTTCACCTATTGGATTATTATAATTGCTATAGTTGCAATTCCACATGAATTTGCACACGGTATTTTTGCACGTTTGAATAAATTTAAAATACACTCTACTGGATTCGGTTTCTTAGGACCTTTCCTTGCTGCGTTTGTAGAACCAGATGAAAAACAGATGGAAAAAGCAAAGAAATTCCCTCAGCTAGCCGTACTTGCAGCAGGAACCTTTGCTAATGTTATTTTCACCCTTATTTTTGTTCTTCTTATAGGTGCTTTTGTATCGACTGCGTTTACGCCTGCTGGAGTATATTTTACATATCCTGGTGCTATTGTTAATAATTCTGATATCGGTTCTATTGGTGGACATTCTTTTGCAGAGATTAAAAATAACCCATTATTGATAGAAAATAATAGTGTTTTTGAATTTACTATAGGTAATGAAACTTATTTGACAACTTCTAGTGTACTTGAAGGTAGTATAAAAAATAATTTGAGTTATATGGGTGTTTCTCCAAATACTCCTGCATTTAGAGCGCAGATTGTGGGTGCAATTAGCGAGATCAATGGAGAAAAAATAAACTCTTATCAGTCTATGAAAGATGTTCTAGGTAAGCTTCATCCTGGGGACAAGGTTACTGTTAAAACAATATATAAAGAAAACTTAAGAGCTGATCCTGAAGTTCGAGAATATAATGTAACTTTAGCTGACAGAGACGGTAAAGCTTTCTTGGGTATAGGAGTGTTGAGTCCTCCTAAAGCTGGAGGAATTATAGGAGTTATTTACAATATTGTTGCCCATATAAAAGATCCTACTGTTTATTATGATTCAAATATAGGAGAATTTGGAAATTTCATTTATGATTTACTTTGGTGGACTGCATTGATAAGTATCAGCGTTGCTCTTGTAAATATGCTTCCTATGGGAATATTTGATGGAGGAAGATTCTTCTATCTGACAGTATGGGGAATAACCAGAAGTGAAAAAATTGGTAAGAAGGCTTATAAGATTTCTACAGCTATAATCTTGACTGTTGTTGCTTTGTTAATGATAAAATGGGTTGTTGCTTTTATTTAAGTTTTAGATAGAAAGAATTATAAATATTATCCTGTTTGAGATTTAATGGTTAAAGGAGTTGGTTTTAACGTAAATTTTGTTTTAGTAATCTCTCTTATTGGTTTTGTATTTCTTTTAGCTATGTATCCGCAGTTTAATGCTCGCGTGGTAGATAATAATTACCCTGCGAAAACTAATAGTTCAATAGTTTACTGGTTTTTACTTGTGCTTGTTGGTGGGTGTGCAATTGCTATGCTAGATTTACGAAGAAAATTATTAGAAAGTGGTCTTGTAGCAAAGGTGAGTGGTTCGAGCGCTGGTAAATACCAAGAACATAGACAGGGTAAGAATCTTGGAACGCAAACTAGTGCGAATGCTATGGGAGAAGAGTCTTTACAAATAGGAGAGAACTTATTGCGGTATGCTGAAAAAGATGTAAATGATGGTGTAAACAAAAATCGAGTTATTGATGAATATTTTGGAGCAATAGATTATATAAGTCATGTTAAACCGTCAAATAATCGTGAAGGAGCATTGAGAGAGGCCTTACTTAAACGTGCATATAACGATTTAGCTAAATTGTATGGTCCTTACGATTTTGATAAGGCTGTTAAAGAACGTAGTTCCAAAAGATAAATAATAATTAAGTAAGAAATTCAATTCCTTCTTTTGTATAAGCTACGAGACGAATGCCTACTGGAACGCTTAATAAGGCAGAAACAAGAGCCATGTGCTCTTTGCCTGTGCCAGAAGCTATAGACAAGTTAACTTCAAAGTCTCCTGAAAGTTCTTTTTTTAGTTTTTCTAATAAATAGGATTTAAGATTTACAAGAGACAAGGATGAATCAATTTCTATAACTATACAGCGATCGTTGACTGGAAATGATTCTGCATTCCTATTTTTTACTATAATTGCTTTTTCATATTCTGCTCTATTAAGTAAAGCAAGTATTTGTCCCCAATTTTCCTTATCAGTTCCTACAGAAGCTACTATTTCCATTGAACGAAGAGAAACAGTAGATTTATAATAATTGTTATTGTTGAAAAGAGATGGTAAAGGATATTCCTTTAGGTGAAGTCATTCTAAGAAAATATGAAAAACCTTATGATTCTTCTAAAAGAGAGCTTGTTAGGAAGGTTTGCCTGAGTCTCGGACTTTTACAGCCTGGAGATTCGAGAGATATTATTGTTGATTTAGTTTTAGTGTTGGAAGAGGCGCGTATTCAGAAAGTTTGGCTAACATCTTTTCAGATAAGAGATAAAGTGGAAATTATGCGTAAAGAAAATTCTCTTGAAATTAAAGGGCTTGCTGAATCAAATATTAGAAGACAGCTGAAAAGATTGAGGGATGCGATGCTTGTTGACAAGCAAGAAAATAAATATAGAATATCTGAGTTTGCAACTCTTTCTGAATTGTTTGAAAATAAGATTGAGAGATTTTTGATTCCGCAGACAATTGAAAGAATAAAAGAATATCTAAAAAAGCTTGAAGGAGTAAAATAATCTAGTATATTGAAGGATAGAAATTAATTTAAATTGAGGTTGAACTAGTTATTTATGGATAAAGAAAGATTTGTTGAAATTATTCTTGAAGAAAATCCTGTTGCTGCGAAATATGGAAAGACTAGAGGGGCGTTGGATACGTTATACGGATGCCTTAATAATGATTCTATCACTGAAGAGCAGGTTAAATTATATGGATATGCTCTTAGAATGGGGTATGTTATTGGAAAGGCAGAAGAATCTGAAGCAACTAGCCATTTAGAAAGATTTGTTGATGCAGTGATTTCCAGAGCGGGAAAATATTCTTTGCGTAAAAAATAGATATAGTGAAAAACATAGATAATTGAGCAGCATATTATGTTTTCCCCTTGATGTCAAGACATAACCGCTTAATTTAAAATGTCATTGACTATAGTCCAGAACAAAAATGTTTTTATACTGAATTATAATCATTTGTAAATAAAATGATTGCGAATTTTAATGGCAAGGTTGCTGTTATCGGAAATGGAGCGGTTTCTCAATGTACTATTCCTATTTTTCTTAGTCGTAAACATGTATCTGTTCCTGAAAAAAATATTACTGTAATTGATTTTGAGGATAAGAGAGAACAATTAAAACCGTTTATGGAAAGAGGAATAAATTTTGTTCAAGAGAAAGTTACTAGAAATAACCTTGGAAAGGTTTTATCTAAATATGCTGGAAATCGTGGCTTGGTTATTGACCTTGCATGGAATATTGGGGCAGATGATATTATTGATTGGTGTCATCGTCACGATACACTTTATGTGAATACTTCTGTTGAGCTATGGGATCCTTATGAGCCAAAAGTTATTTTTGATAAAACTTTGTATTCCAGACAGATGAATCTAAAAAAGCTTACAGCTAACTGGTCAAATGATTCTACAACTGCTGTAGTAGATCACGGAGCAAATCCAGGTCTTATTTCTCATTTTACAAAACAAGCATTGATTGATATTGCTGACCGTCAAATTAACGGTTGTTTTGGAACTAGCAAAGAAGGGATTGCACATTATAGAGAACTTCAAGATTTCCCTAGATTAGCTCAAGCGTTAGGAGTAAAGGTTATTCATTGCAGTGAAAGAGATACACAGATTACTAATAGACCTAAACAGGTTGACGAATTTGTTAACACTTGGAGTATTGAAGGATTTAGAGAAGAAGGAACAGCTCCAGCTGAAATGGGTTGGGGAACTCACGAAGAAATGCATCCTCCTTTGGCGCATACAGCTCCCGATGGTTGTGGTCCTCAAAATCAAATTTTCTTAGCAAGAATGGGAATTAATACTTGGGCAAGATCTTGGGTTCCTGAAGTTGGAGAAATAGAGGGCATGATTATAAGACATGGAGAGGCTTTTGGAATATCTGATAGGTTGACTGTGTGGGAAAATGGAAAGGCTGTTTATAGACCGACGGTTCATTATGTTTACATGCCCTGCCATGAGGCTATTTCTTCATTAGCAGAATTAAGGTCAAGACATTATGATTTACAGCCTAAATTAAGAATCATGACTGATGAAATTATTTCTGGAAAAGATATTCTTGGTGCTTTAGTTATGGGGCATGCTTACAATTCTTGGTGGACAGGAAGCAGTTTAAGTATAGAACAAACTAGAGAAATAATTCCTGGACAGAATGCTACAACTCTCCAAGTGGCTGCAGGAGTTATTTCTGCAGTGAAATGGATGATAGAAAATCCAAGGAGAGGTTTATGCATTCCTGATGATTTACCTCATGATTATATTTTGAATGAAGCTAAACCTTATTTGGGAGATTTTATATCTATGCCCTCTGACTGGACTCCTCTTAAAAATAGATCTGTTTTCTTTCCTGAAAATAAAGATAGCATAATTAATGGAGATCCTTGGCAATTTAGGAGTTACGCACCTCTTCCTTAAGATGAATAAAAAATATTTGCAAGAGCTTGTTATTCAAAATGAGACTCCCCTTCTAGTTATTGATCATGCACAAATAAGAAGGAATTATCAGGAATTTAGAGAAAGACTTCCACGAGTGCAGGTTTATTATGCTGTAAAGGCGAATCCAGTTCCTGAAATCGTTAGAACCCTTTTTGAAGAAGGATCCAGCTTTGATGTAGCGTCACGATCTGAATTTGAAGTTGTTTTTGATACTGTGAGAAATCTTCCTCCTTTGGAGTTGGAAAAATTTATTTGGGATAAACTTATTTATGCAAATCCTGTAAAAAAACCAGATTCTCTTCACCTGCTTCACGCTTACAAACCTTTGCTTACATATGATAGCGAAGAGGAAATGGGCAAAATACTCAAGCACTGTCCTGAAGCAGGCTTGCTTTTGAGAGTAAAAGTCAGTGATGAAGGTTCTATGGTGAAATTATCCAATAAATTTGGAATAGAGCCAGAAAAAGCTAGTGAACTTATTAAGAAAACTATTGATGCAGGCTTAAATGTAGAAGGAATAAGTTTTCATGTAGGAAGCCAGTGTACTGACCCTTCAAAATTTGTCAAGGCTTTAGAAAGTGTGGCTGGAATATTTCAGGAGGCAGATTCGAAGGGTTATGATATTGGGGAAAGTATAACGCGAGGGTATCGCGTTAAAATAGTAGACCTTGGAGGAGGTTTTCCTGTGAGATATAATGGGCAGGAACAATCTTTTAAAGGATTGTCAAAAGTCCTGATGAAAGAATTAGATAGATTATTTCCAGAGGATAAAACAGCCATATTAGCAGAGCCTGGAAGGTTTATGGTTGCAAATACAGGAACTGCAGTATCAAAAGTAATTCTAGCAAAACATTCGACAAATCCTCCAGCTTATCACCTTGACGACGGCGTTTATCATACTTTTTCAGCTATGATATATGATCATGTTCCTCTTAATTTAGAAGCATTTAAAGAAGGAGAGAAGGCTGAATGCCAAGTATTTGGACCAACATGTGACGGGCTTGATTGTCTCTCAGAAAACGAGTATATTCCTAATTCTTCTAAAATATTTTTGCCTAGGCTTGAAGAAGGTGACTTTGTATATGCTGAGAATATGGGGGCTTATTCATCTGCCTCTTCAACTAATTTCAATGGGATGCCTTCTGCGAAAATTCTACATGTTAATGTGAAGAAGAAATAATCCTTTGATCAGATTTTCTATACAAAGCAAATAAAAAGTCTTTGTGTGAATAGTCCTTAGAAGGGGTTACTTATTACACAGAATTTCTATTATTTCTAAGTAGTCGCTTAGATATTTATAGTTAAAAAATGGAAAACCATTCATGATTAAAATAAGAGACATAAGGGCAAAGCATCTTGGAAAGGAAATAGAAGTCAGAGGAAGAATAGAACATATTAGTGCGGTGCTTCCCACTGTTGAAAGTGCTACCTTTGAATGTCCATCCTGCGGTAAGAATCTCATAGTTAAACAGATTGATAGAGTATTTAGAGAGCCAACTAGATGTCCTTGTAATTGGCAAGGTGCTTTTAAGCTGTTATCTAAAGATTTTAATGATGTTATGAGAATTGTACTGCAACAGCTTAAAGAAGATTTAGACAAGGGTGAGGATGAATTAAGCGAGAATGATGAAAACCTTTTGTCTAGAGAGATCAAAGTATTCTTAAAAGGGGATTTATGTGATCCTAAAAATCTGATGATTGTTAAACCAAAAAAGACCGTTGTTGTAAAGGGCCACCTAGAAGAAGTCCCTGTTTTTTATGATGATGGTAACATTTCAACAAGATTTGATATTGCAATTGACGCAAGCAAGATTAAAGAGTATTAATTTAAGTTTTGTGCAACCTACCTCCAAATTTGTGCAGGAAATATTTACTCATAAGGAATTGTGCAAAGCCAAATAAAAAGTACATTGTTAACTTAACGGGTGCTAAGAACATCAAAAAAATTTAAGTCTTTTTCTTGCGTTTTCTTGGTTTGTTCCAATATGGGCTTTTACATTCAGGACATACAGAGGGTTCTTCGTTTCCTCTCGGTATCCATTTATGCTGACATCTTTCGCATTGAAAACCCTCAACCTCAAATTTAATCTTTCCCATAGTTATTATACTACTAACAAGTATATAAACTTATTGTATATGATTAACTACCGAAACCTTTATATAGTTAATATACCTAACTAATATATGAATAACAAGGTATATAATAAGATAAACTGCGAGAATTGTAAAAGCGATAATACAAAGAAAGACGGACTTAGAAAAACCGAGAATAGAGGGAAAATTCAGAGATATGCTTGTAAGGAATGTGGTTATAGATTTACTCTTGATGATGGGTTTTACAGGATGAGAAATAATCCTATTAAGATAACTCAATCAATAGATTTATTTTATAGAGGAGTTTCAACAAGAAAAGTCCAAGAACATCTGGGCGTTTTCTATCCTCATAATGCGAGTAATGTTTCAATCTATAAATGGATAGTAAAATATTCTCAAATGATAAGCAAGTTTACAGGAAAGTTAAAAGCTAATGTTTGCGAAGAGGTGCAAGTTGATGAGGTAGAATTTCATAGAAGGAAAAGTCATCAAGCTAAAAGAGGAGTAGAGAAAAACTTCTTTGTAGATAGTATTTGTCCTGAAACTCGTTTTTTAGTAGCTTCTGCTTATGGTAGAACAAGAAGCAGTAAAGAAATAAAATCAGTTATGAACAACATTAAAAGCAAAACTGATAATCAAATTAAGGTAGTTACTACGGATGGATTTTTTGCTTATAAGAAAGTTGTTAAGTCTGTTTTTGGCTACAATAATAAGTTAGGTAGATATAATGTTCTTCATAATATTGTTACTGCTTCTAATGGCGAGGGCTTTAATCATCCAATAGAAAGACTACATAATAATGTAAGAGCAAGAACAAAAGTAATGCGTGGATTTCATGGCTCTATTCATTCTGCAAATGCTATAATGAGGGGATTTGAAATATATTATAACTTCATAACTAAAAATCAGGCAATAGATTGCTGTCCTTACGAATTAGCTATGCCTGAAATGAAAGAAGATTTGAAAGATGTAAAAAATAAATGGTTAGGATTAATTTATAGGAGTAAGGGATTGTGATTTTTATATCATTTTATATTAATCTAATATAAATTAATATAGAAAGTTATAAATAGTATCAAAAACTATTAGAAAGGTATAAAAGGCAAACTTATAGTATTGATATATGGTAAAAATTCAAGTTAATCTTGACGAAGAAGAAGATGGGACACTTGAATCATTTAGGTTTGTAAATGGATGTAAAAGCAAGGAAAAAGCTATAAAAATGCTCATAAAACGGAGTGAGGACTTTCAAGACGTAAAAGAATGCGTAAAAATAAAAAATAAAAATAAAATCACTAAGAAAAAATAAAAATGAATCAAATAATGACAACAGCAATGAGAAAGGTTTTTAAAGATTTTAATATTAGTAATAGCATGATGGTGAAAGAGGTTGGTTTTGGTTGTTGTATTTGTTCTTCTTCTAATTTTGTTACTGCTTTAGATAACAAATACACCATTAACTTTAAGAGTATTGGGGGTGCTTTCTTCTAATGACCTCTAAAGAAACTAAATTGAAGAGAGAGCTAAATGCTTGGAAGGAAACCGCAAAAGTATTGGCGGATAGAAAGATTATGATTTCTATTCAAAAATCATTAACAGAGATTGCAAAAGGCAAAGCAATTCCTGCTTCTCAACTATAAAGGTAACGCAGGAGTATTCTTGCTTGGTGTTGGGCACTAAGTTGACCCTGGAAAGCTCCTGCGGTCGTTCCCAACTCTCTCCTTCACCTTGTGGAAGGGTTTTAGGTCTGAATGAATTGGGTTGACTATGATAATGCTAATGTAATTTATTTTTTCTCTTGATATATTCTTTAATGTTCTTATAAAAATCATTGGTTTTTTTACCGACGTGGATAGCCATCACCTGTAAAATACTATCCTCTTTTGCATAAACGAGTCTATAATGATTATTCTCAAAATGAACAGAATAAAAACCCTTTAAGTCACCTTTTAATGGTTCACCCAATAATCTTGTTTCAAGTTCTTTCAAGATTTTCCTAACCCTCTCTTGTATCTTTTTGTCTAATCTTTGGAATTGCCTTTCAAACTCTGGTGAAACTACAACCGAATATACTGTCACTTGTTTTCTTCTCCCTCTTTTTTAGTTTGCCCCTTTTCTTTTTTCTTCTCCCTTTCTTCGTACTTTTTTAGTCTCTCTACAAACACTTCAAGCCAAACATCGAAGGGTAATGATAATGGTGCTTCTGGGTCATTCTTTTCCATATGTTCTTTTAATTTTTCAAGATTTTTCTTGTTAACTGAAATACTTATCCCAATTTTTTCTATCTTTTCAAATCTCTCTAACTCTTCATCCGTTTCTTCTTCCATTTCATCTGGATTTATTTCTACCATTTATTTAATAAAATCCTAATATTTATATATTATAAATATAGCAACACTATTTAAAAAGCTTTCTATCACAAAAATTTATCTTACCAATTAAACACCCGTTAAGTTAACAATACAAATAAAAAGAAACCTTTAAAAACCATAAAATTATTATTCATATGTCTACTTCTTAGATGTTAAGGGGTAGTCGGAACTTACATGATTTTCATAATAAAAGTCACGACGAATAAAGAAGACAAAGCCGTCGATATGATTAGCGATCGCTCTGAGAGAAAAAATCTTCCTGTTTATGCAATCGTAAGACCTCACGGTTTAAAGGGATATATTATTCTGGAAGCAGAAGATAGAGAGACTGCTGAAGAAGCTGCTTATAATCTTCCTTATGTGAAAGGAATAATTGGAAAGACTGTCGAATATAATGAAGTGAAGAATATGCTTGAGCCTAAGGTAGAGGATGTAAATATGGAGCTTGATGATATTGTAGAAATGATTGCGGAGCCTTTCAAGGGTGAGAAAGCTAAAGTTACAAGAATTGATAAACAGAAGGGAGAGGTTGTTGTTTCGCTGCTTGGAGCCTCTGTTCCTATACCTGTTACTGTTAAGATAGATAACGTAAAGGTTATAAGGCGTGAAGCTGACGAGGAAGAAGAAAAATGAAAGTAAAATTACTTATCGAGGGTGGGAAGATGCAACCAGGACCTGCTGTAGCTCAGCAACTTGGACCAATGGGAATTAATCTTGGAAAAGTTATAGCTGACGTTAATACTGCTACTGCTGGATTTAAAGGAATGAATGTTCCTGTAGAACTTGATGTTGATCCGAAAACTAAAACATATAAGATAGAAGTATTTTCTCCTTCAACAGCTGAATTAATCAAGAAGGAACTTGGTCTTGAAAAAGGGTCTGGAGCAGCAAAAACAAATAAAGTGGCTAATGCTTCTCTTGAAACAATAATCAAAATAACAAAAACAAAGCAAGAGGGCTTGCTTGCTAGAGATTTGAAAGCAGCTGTAAAACTAGTTGTTGGAACGTGCGTTTCCCTAGGAGTAATGGTTGATAATAAAGAAGCTAAAGAAATTGAGAGAGATATAGATTCTGGAAAGTATGATAAAGAAATAAAGAATGAAATTACAGAAACTCCTGAAGAGAAGAAACGTGATTTACAGGTATTTTTTGCACAGATTGTGGCACAGCAAGAGAAGACTAAGAAAGCTCTTGAGGAAGCTACTGCAGCTGCAGAGGCAGCTAAAGCGGCAGCAGCGACAGCAGTAGCAGCAACAGCGACACCTGCGGCTGCAGGAAAGGAAGGAGCAAAGACGGCGGCTGCGGCGACAGGAACAGCAGAAGCTGCTAAGCCAGCAGCAGGTAAGGAAGAGAAGAAACCTGCTGCTAAGAAGAAGTAATCGCCCTATAATTTATATACCTCTTCTTAATGCGATTATAATGACTGTTGAATATGATGATCTTCGTAATTATGATATAAGAAAGGGAGATTTGGTTATAATTGTTGAGCCTTCAAATTCTCATGGACTTAGTAGTTGTAAATCTTTTCCTGAAATTAAAATTGCTGGGGTGTTTGATGAGTTTGGAGGACCAAATCTTACTACACAGTTCTGGATGAAAGAAGGAACGACTTATAGACTTTCAAAAGATGTATGGAGTAAAACAGATGTTACACGGTATGTTGTGTTTGCACGGGAGATTTATTTATACAAGGATGGATCAATAAGTAAACTTGTGAATAAAAGAGAGAGTGGTGTGTAACCAAAGATTTAAAAATATGTTACATAATACGTTTTTATGAGTTTATTAGAAAATACTCCTCAACCAATTCGAGATTTGTATGAAGTTACTGGAAATCTTGTAAAAGCTATAGCTGAAGGTGGTTCCTCAAAAACTAGTCAGGTTATTGAGGCTTCAAGACAATTATCCTATGCAATTTTAAATCCTGAATATAGAAAAGTAATGGTTTCTTTTACTTCTCTAGCTGGTAGTATGCTTGATGATTATCCAGGTGTAAAACCTCACAATGTGTATGGAGAAAATTTATTGAAGATGAGTAGAAATCTTTCTGGTATTCATAAGTGTATGACAAGTGATGACTATAATAAAGATGAATTATTGAGTTATGTTGTAGGATTCAGAACTCACATTTCAGTTCTTGGTTTTCATATTGAAGATGTTGGAAAAGCTGCTAGAGGCGAGCATCGAAATAAAGATTTAGCAGACGTTCAGTAACATTTAAAAATACCTTTTGATGAGTGATTGTGTCGTAAACTACATCCTTGAATCATAGATTCTATGGATTTAAGGCATAATGTAGGAGACTTACAACCGCCAGCGGGTTCTAAGAGTCCCGCAACTACGGAGAAAAAAACAATGGAATTAAAACAAGCATTGCAAGAATTACGAAAGGAAGAGAAAAAGAAATTTGATCAAAGTATAGATTTTATCCTCAATCTTAAAGGCATTGATATGAAAAGAGATACCCTCAATGCAATTATTACTCTTCCACATAAATTCAAGGATAAGAATGTATGCGCTTTTCTTACTAAGAAATCTTCTTTAGTAAACACAATAACTCAACCTGAATTTGCTAAGTATAAGGACAAAGCAGCTTTAAGGAAACTTGTAAAGAATTATGACTTTTTCATTGCTGCTGCTCCATTAATGCCACAGGTTGCATCAACATTTGGTAAAGTGCTTGGTCCTGCAGGTAAGATGCCTTCTCCACAAATGGGTGTTATTATGACTGATAACGAAGATGTTATAAAAGAAACTCTTGAAAAGATCTCAAACTCTATTAAAATTAGAATGAAAGAAGCCAGTATCAAGATAGTTGTTGGAAAAGAGAGTATGAAGGATGAAGATATTATTGAGAATGTAATGAGCGCTTATAGTGTTCTTCTCAATGCCTTGCCAAAAAAAGTAGATAATGTAAAATCAGTTATGATTAAGCTAACGATGAGCAAAGCAATAAAAGTGGAGTTAAAGTAAAATGGCTAAAAAAGTGCAATCAAAACAGGTCAAGAGAGAAAAACCAGTACCAGAATATAAATTAAGATTAGTAAAAGATATATTAGAAAAGATAAAGAGCAATAAAACTATTCTTGTTGCTTCAACAAAGGGTCTGCCTGCTTCTCAATTTCAGAAAATTAAGAAGAGTTTAAGAGGCAAGTCCGAAGTAGTTATTGCTAAAAAAAGCATTCTTTTAAGAGCAGTAGATTCTGCCAAAAATGATTCTTTGAGTGAATTAAATAAATATATTGGGGATAATGTCGCATTATTCTTTTCTAATGTAGATGTATTTGAACTTTCTGCTTCTCTTACTGAAAACCAAGTATCAACTAAAGCTAGAACAGGGGACATTGCGCCTGAGGATATTACTATTGAACCAGGACCTACTGATTTAATACCTGGACCAGCAATTTCTGAACTTTCTGGAGTTGGATTAAAAGTTGCTGTAGAAGGAGGAAAGCTTGCTATTAAACAGGGAGCAACTGTTACTAAAAAAGGAGAGGCAATAAATGAAAAAGTTGCAGCAGTATTAGGAAAACTTAATATTCTTCCGATGAAAGTGGGATTTATTCCTGTTGCAGCTTACGACGCAGGAAGTAAAAAAGTATTTAGTAGTATAAGGGTAGATAAAAAATCTACTCTTGAAAATTTGAGAGAATCTATTTCAAAAGGATTTGGTTTTGCAGTAAATATTGGCTATACGACAAAGGAAACAGTTTCATACTTTATTATGAAGGCTGCTAATGAAGCAAGAGTTCTTGAACAGAAAGTTTCTGGATTAAAATTAGCTTCGCAGGGAGGAGAGTCTTAATATGATTGTATTGGATGAATCGCGTATGAAAGATTTGCTAGTGATATTTGATAGGAAAATAGCAGAAGGCGATCTTAAAGCAATTCAACAAATAACTAGTACTATAAGAGGGGCGTCTGAAAATAGTGTTGTTTTATATACTGGCATGAAAGCTTCTTTTATTGCTCAAAACGCACCTTATATAGGGGTAGATAAGGCTTTCAGATACGCGTCAGCTTTTTTTGATGAACATATTAATAGCAATAAGGCTGTTTTTGAAGCTTATTCTGGAATAGAGAAAAGACTTTTAGTTGCTAATCAAAATAATGGTAAGGAGGGTCAATAATGGAATATATATACGGTGCTTTACTTTTGCATAAACTAGGCAAGGAAGTAACAGAGGATAGCTTGCACAAAGTAATTTCTGCAACAGGAACTGCAGTTGACGACGGAAAAATAAAGACATTAATCGCAAGTCTTAAAGGCGTTGACATTGATGCAGAACTTAAGAACGCTAGCGCTATGGCAGTTGCTCCGGCAGCTGGAGCAGGAAAGGAAGAGAAGAAGGAAGAAAAGAAAGAAGAAGAGAAGCAAAGTGAAAGCGCGGCAGGATTGAGTTCACTTTTCGGTTAAACGATTATTTTTTTATTTTTACAGATAATTAGGATAATTGGGTTACCTTTAGTTCCTAATTTTCTGTCTGGAGAATTCGAACTAAATGTGTATAACAAACCGAATTCTCCATAAACTGAAAGGTTTTATTTGAGAAAGTTCTATGGGAAGCAGTCAGATATTGAAAGAGTTATTTGAATTTAGAAGAAGGATAGATGAAATTTATTCTGGGATATTTGGTTCTCCTGACGCTACAATGACCGAAGACGAGATAAATGACCTGATGGCTAGAGACCCTTTGGGTTTGTTAGAAGCTAATAGTGAAATATTAGAAATTTCTACTTTAAAAAGATGGCTTGAATTTGAAGCAACTAAAGAAAAAGAATATAGGAGAAATTATTTAGTTGAAGTAATTAAAGAGAAAGGTTTAGCTGATCATTATGAAGAAATAATGAACGGAGCTGGGCAATGTTATAAAGCCCATGCAATAATTGATACTAAATTCGCAAGTAGTTTATTTCATTCTTCTGCAATACATAGAGCAGGAGAAGAATCTGTAAGGGCTTTTGGTTTAAGATATATTGAACGCTGGCAGATGTATCATGATTTATGGAAAGATTCTAAATATTAATTGTTGAGGAGATATATATTTAAGGAAGCTATTCTAAGAAATTTGCATGAATAGCGGCGTCTTAGAAGTTCGCTTGGATAATGAAAGATTGCTGAAAGAGATACACCATGATTCTAATGGCAATTATTACCTGGGAAAAGAGCGAGTTGAGCCTGTAATTGTCAGCCCACCAATTTTAAGGCACATTCAAGTTTATCGAAGCATCGATAGTCCTGAATTAGTTCCTTGCCGTGAATGGATTCAAAAGGCTATTCTTTTTTATATGAAGGAAAAAGATTATCCTCTGGCAGATTCATTTATTATATGGGAAGCTTCCGCACAAACCATAAAAGAGGTTGATACTAGAAAGAACGAATATATTGAAAGTGTAAATGAGCTTAAGGTTTATCTCCAATTTTGCAGATGTGGTGTTTCTAAAGATTTATAATATAATTTCTCGTTCTTTTACCATACTTTTCTCTCCGTCTATTTGTAAAATAGCATATCTTAAGACGTTGTAATCGGATCCTATGTTTATAACGATTGTTTTTCCTATTTCAGCTCTTGCTTTAGCGTGAGTATGCCCACAGAAATGATATTCGCCACCATCTGCCTCTAAAACGTCTCCAATTAAATTAGAACCGCTATAGGCTTCCATGAAATGTTGAGCTGGCGAATCAGACCAGCCATTTAAAGATAATCTTGGTATTGTGTGGCTAACACTTATTATTTTTCCAGTAGCTGTTTTAATTCTTTCAACAAATGCGCTCACAAGTTCTGCACAAACTTCTTCATCATCCTTGTCTTCCCAATCCATATAGAGTCTATCTTTCCAAGTAATTTTTTTACCATCTGTAAAAAATGTGCCTCTTAATAGGTCTTCAATAGATACTCCTCTGTCTTGTCTTAAAAAAGAATAATCGAAATGCCCGTATGTTCCAATAAAAGAAATATCTTTGATATCTAAATTCCCTTTTTCTAAATAGGTAAAATTATATTCTTTCCCCAGATTTGGAAAAGTTTCATTAAGCAATCTCCAGCTTGAGATATTGCCAAGCCTTCCCCATAATTCGTGATTTCCGATTATAAAACTAGTAGGACATTCAAATCTTCTTTTTAGTCTATCGAATAAGACTCTGTGATTTTGTAAATCTGAAGATAGTTCTGCATTATCTCCCCCTAAAATTAGACTATCAAAATTTCCTTCAATTTCTGTTATTATCTCTAGTTTCTTTTTTGATAGAGGATTATTATGCTGGTAGTGCAAATCAAATAGCATTAAATTTCTCATAAAATTTCATACTCTTCTGTATTAAAAATATTGTTATGGTGAACTTGAATAAACAGTAATTTTAGGATAGAGAACACAATGTCCACTATATTTATAATATGGGCTAACAAAGTGTCCCAAAATTTAATTGATTGATAAATTAGAAATATCTATTATTGCAAAAAATTAATGGAAGACTTTTTTTGTAACTCTTTTATTAGCTTTTAACCACATTTCATTAAAGTAATTTCTAAGATTGTCTGCAAGAGATTGAGAATGTATCAGCACAGAGAAAATAGATTCTCCCCACGAGACTAGTAGAATTTTATCTTTTATTATATCAATATTGCCCGGAAGGGGCAAGTTGGAGAATCTCATAGTCAAATGTTTGGATTTCTTAGTAAACCAAGATTTTTTGTACTCTTCATTACAAATACCTCTATTTTTTGTTTCACTTACTAAATCAACAATACTATTATAAAATAAATTCGATTCTTCTGCATATTTTTCATCGTGTATGTAAAAGAACAAAATCTCATCATGTTTTGATGCATCCTTGCATAATTTTTCATAAGCTGTCCTTAACCCCTTCTTTCCTATAAAGACCTCTGCTTCTTGTTTAGATTTTGACTCTTGTAACTTTTCCAGATCTGGAAGAATCTTTTTTAATGCTTCTTTTTCTTGGCTTATTTGTTCTTGCTTTTTATCGAGATATTGAATAAGGTTAGAAGGAGATGCTGCTTGAAAATATTTAGTCTTATTCTTGATAATATAGCTTACAATTCCTTTTTCTATTAACCTATGTAAGATATCATAAATATTAGAATAGGCGACTGCTGACTTCTTTACTATGGGCCCAACAGTTGAGCTTCCTAATTCGCTCAAGGCTAAGTACACTTTTGCTTCTCCTTCTGTTAGACCTATTTTCAATAAATTAAACATTTCATGGTTAACCATGTATAGGTAAAGTAAAGACACTATAAAATACTTTCTATTATACACCCTGTACAGGGGAGATAAATAATATAAGTCCTTTTTCTTATAGGAAATTAAGGAGAAACGAAAAATGCCACCAAGCGGATTTAGCCAAGAAGCGATAAATGGATTGCTTACATTTGTAAGATCCACTTACGAGAATACTCTAGATAGATATAAATATAAAAATCTTCCTGAAAGAGAAAAATTACAGGCAAGTATAGGATATTTAGAAGGAGTTGTTAAATCAACTGCTCCTTTAGCTTTAAATGGAACGGTTTCGTGTGAGGGTATAGAAGGACTAGCTAAATTTGTCTCGGTCAATTTTAGGGATCTTATAGCCGAAATTAGTGTAGGAAAAAAGAAAGAAGGCGAGGCTATTCAGACAGAATTAACTCATATTGGTAGTTATCTTTCTCAATTTAAATTGGAGGAACAATAATATGCCACTGTGTGGATTTAACGAAAAAATGCTGAAGGGTCTTAGAGACCTCCAAGAAGGATTAGTCGAACATGGGTTATATGAACGTTCAAAAGAAACGGGTCAAACCTATGAGGGAAGATTAAATGAAGAGTTATCCGATATGCGTAGGTTTTCTGGAGAAATGGATAGAATAGTAGATCCAGAAATGAAAGATATTACGAGAGGACTCTCAACTTTTGCAGGAGCGTTTTATAGGCTAGCAAGAAGAAAAGGATTAGACAATTATAAAGAGACTGTACAAGCAGTAAACGATTTCTTTGTCGAAATGGATAAGGTTTATTACGGAGAAAAACAGGGTGAGGGATTACAAGGAAAACCCAATGATATGAGAGATTTAGCAGACCATCTAAACAAGGTGAAAGTTTAAGATAAACTATAAGAAAAATTTTGGGACACTTCTTTCCGCTATATTTATAAGATAGGTCATAAAAGTGTAACAGTTAGTAAAATCACAACATAAGTTACACGCTATCCAACTTATAACTTTAATTCTTGTATTATTTCCTTTAAGAAAACATTAAATTCTTTTACAAATTTAGAAAAACTTTGGCCTATTGGAATTAACATTAATGTCTCTTCTTCTCCTAAAATCAAATTATCACTAAGTTGAGTCTCTTTATTTTTTATATTTTGACTATACTTCTCAAATTTTAACATATTGCTTATCTTCTCGATTATTTCCTTCTTAAAATCATTTAATTCCAATTTATCCTTTTTTGTTATTAAAAATACATCAACAAAGTCTCTTGCTTTAATTCCTCGTCTTGTTAATATTGCTCTTACTTTTTCTATAAGAATCTCTTTTAAATCATAAGCTTTAATCTTCACTGGTTTCAAAAGAGTTTCTGCATCTTCAGAAGCTATAAAAGAAAGATCTTTTTCAAGATTCTTTGGCACAATAAGTCCTACATTTAATTCCTTTATAGGATAGTTTAGTTTTTCGATATGATTCACTTGAATTTTAACAAATGTTTCTTTTTCTAATTCCTTAGAATTATACCAAATTTTAAAGGTTACAAATGCGTTGCTTCCTCCAAATTGAAAATATCTTTTGTTTTCTTTTTCCATTTTAAAGTCCAAATCAAGATTTTTAGCTATAATCTCTATTAATTCTCCTAATTTGTTAATCTTATCTGACATTATTTCTCTAATTTTAGTTTTTGATTTTCCAATAAAGTCTTTTTGGTTCAAATAAGTAAAATCCATATCTTCAGAAAATCTATAATAACCAAAATAACATTTTGTTAAACAAGTTCCACCTTTGAAAGCATAATCTTGAAAAAAGTCTGTATTTTGAGTTAAATGAAATAAAATTTTACTAAGAATAATATCTTTTTCTATCAAATCTCTTCTGGCTATATTTAATCTCTTTGAAATAAAATCTGTTAATTCTTTATTTATCATTTTAGCTCCTTTGTGATATTTATAACTCTCATATTGTAATTTTTAGCATATTTAAGTAGCTTCGTTCTTGATAATTCCTCAGAGATTTCTTCAAATTCTTCTTTAGTATAATGCTTTAAATACAACAAGTCAAGTAAAGTTTTCTCTGAATCAGAATAATTAACCTTCCTTTTTATTATTCCAAAAGAAAACATTTTTGGAGACAGCTTATAGAATTTTACTTTTCTTCCCATCATAGTTATTGGTTTAGCTCTAAAGAGCTTATCATTGAGAACATAATCTATTGTAAAGTATTCGTGTGTTAGATTATTAAATTTCAAGCCAGTTTCTAAGCCAAAGTACCAATTTTTAACTCCTTTGACCTTCAGTGCTTCTTTTAAAATCTCAAAAGAGTTCATTTCAGACTTGCCCCACTTCCTCTCTTCAGTAGAATAAACATAAAATATTCCTCTGAAAACTCTAGCTACATATTTGTTACGAAGCAAATATTTTATTGTTGGAAGATAATCAAGAGAGAGTCTTCTACAATAATCCTTTATTTCATCTGCCAAAATAAATTTTTTATTATCTCTGGCTAATTTTTCTACAATCAATTTAAGTGTCATCTTTCTCCCAGATTATAATATCATAAAGATACAAAATATGTAACCTATTGATATTTATAAATCTATCTATTTTTCTCCTTTTTAGATTAATTACAATGCTGTTTGTTACTCATATATTTTCAATCCTAAACACGAGCCTCTTGTTTCTAGTGTATTAGACATAAAGAATATGATTAAGAAAAAACATGACTCTACCAAACCTTTGAAGGATTTTGAACTTTCCTCTGTTTTAGATTTATATTTGAAAGAATTGAAGACGATATCAACTGGAACGAAAGACGCTCACAAGTATCATCTTCTTGCTTCAAGAATTTTCTTTGAAATATTCAGAGAGCAATTAGGAGAGCCCAACAACGAACGAGAAATAAATGAAGGCCGTGGACGAATAGACTTTACTTGTAAGAATAAAAACAAAGAAGGCATTTTCAAAAATCTGAAAGAACTTAGAGACATTAAATGTCCAGAGGTAATGGTCGAGTGCAAGAATTATGAAAACGACTTAACTAACGATGAATATTCTCAACTCTCAGAGCGATTGATAAGTGATAGGGGTGTGCTTGGTTTTCTTTTGTGTAGAAACAAGAAAGATAAAACTAAAATCTTAAAACATTGTCAAGACAGAAAGAAAGGAGGAAAATATATTATTGTTTTAGACGACAAAGATGTAGTGGAGTTGGCTAACTATAAATTAAACGATGAAGATAGCAGTGCAATCAACGATTTTGTAGAAAATAAAATTAAAGAGATAATAGATTGAGTGCGTAATCTTTAAATCTTTGATTTTGTATAAATTAATATGGTAAAATTAACAAAAGAGGAAATGATTAAAGCAAATAGGAAAGAATATTTGAAAAAGTATCGTAAGAGAGAAGATGTTAAAGCTAAACAGAGAGAAAGAATGAAAAGACATAACAGCAGACCTGAAGTTAAACTGAGACAAAGGGTTTACGGGCAGAGCCCTGAATTTAAAGAGCGTAAGAGAATAAGGGCGCAACGTCCAGATGTCAAAGCTAAGAAAAAGATTTATGCCAAGCGTCCAGAAGTTTTAGCAAGAAAAAGAGAGTATATGAAAGAGTATTATGCCAGACCAGAAATTAAAGAGTATTACAGAAAATTACAATCAGTGTCCAGAGGCGAGAGCTAAGAGGAAAAAATACAGAAAAAAACCAAAAATTGTTTCTAAACTGAAGAAATATATGAAAGAGTATCGTAAATCTAAAAAATTTAAGCTAAAGAGTCTAGAAAGAAGTCAGACGCCGGAAGCTATAACTTACAGAAAGGCGTATCAAAAAACACCAGAACAAACAGCTAAGCGTCGAGCTAGGCAAAAAGCAAGACGAGAAAAATGATTACACTAATTTCTTACAATAGCGGACAACTAAAGATTATCACTTAAAAAAAATTTTGGGACACTTCTTTCCGCTATATTTATAAGTAATCTATAAATACTATTAGCATGCCGACGTGGGACAATGGTACTCCGGCAGTCTTGAGAACTGCTTTCCTTCGGGATTTCCCGGTTCGATTCCGGGCGTCGGCGTCGTACTAGTGGAGTAAGCGCAGTAAAGTTTATAATATTTAAAAAAGTAGAAATATTATGTATAGCGCAGAGAAAGTTATTGCTATTATTGGAATTTGCACTTTTTTATTCAGTTTTATTTATGGTGGTTTATACAACGATATATATTCTGTAGGTGGAGTGTTTAGTATTAAAAATATCTTATTTGCATTATTGGGTTCAGTTTTAGCAGGTGTTTTAGTATATATCTTTGTGAGGTTTATTTATTATGGTATTTCATCTATCTATTATAACTTGAAAAGATAAGATTAAGAACGTCAGATAAAACGTGGCGTTGTATTATATAATGGCGTTATTTCTCTTTATGTGGGGTAGAGAGCGAATAATAAGAAGGTTTATAAAATGGAAGATAAGAAAAAACGGCTAATTATTAGAATTGTAAAAAGAGAGTTAGTAGATTATGGGAGAGATAAAATATTTGAATTAAAGACAAATACCCAATATTCTAAAGAGTTTAGTATTTCGATAACTTCATTTAAAAATATCTTGAAGAATTTAGAAAAGGAAAAACGAGATTATCGGAGCAAACAAATTAGACATCAAACAGGGAAAAAAGTATTGGGAATAAGAGTTTCTATGGGATAAAATTAACTAAAGAAGAACGACAAAATAACAACATTAAAGCGAAGATTGGGGAAGATATAATTAAAATGATGTATAAAAGTGATAAGTGGAAGGTGGTAAACATTCATAAATGCGCTAATAATGGGTATTGTCAGGTATTGAATACAGAAGAGATTTTAACCTTAAAATGCGGAAAATATTTTATTAAAGATTTATCAAAAATAAAGAATAAAATAAAAGAGATACATTTCCCTGATTTACTTTTAGAGAAGAATAATGAAAAAAATATGATTATTGAAGTTAAAGGTGAGGGGTTTAATTTTCAAAAGGGGTTTAAACAGAAAAGGACATTAGAAGAATTAGGAAAAATGGGCTATGGTATTAAGATTTATATAGTTTAAATTTGTTATTTAAATATGGGTGAAAAATTGTATTATTGCTTAGATTGTGGGAGAGAAATACACCATGTAGGAAGATGTTTGGCGTGTAATGTAAGCGCGAAAAAGAAAAGAGAAGCGCAAGAAGAAAGGAAAGAAAAGAAAGGGTGGTAAGATAAGATTGAAAATGTCAGATAAACTTTGGTGTTGTATTGTATAATAGCGTTATTTCTGTTTATATTTGGTTACAGAGAAAGAAATGCTTTAATACTATTAGCTATTATTGTGACGCTAGTAAATTGTTATTGTTATTTGAATAATAGATAATAATGCTATTTTAAGTAATTCTTATTTAACTCTCTTAATTTCTTAAATAACCATTATTAATAGAATAAGTGTTATTACATTACCGCAGGGCGTCGGCGTAAGACTCTAAGAAACATGAAAAGCATAAAAGACTTATATTCTGTTTTCCAAAAGCCATTTCCATAATGGAATAAATTTAATTTTTATACCCTCAACCGTTCTTTCATCTTCAAAATCTTTTGTTATAATTAATCCTTTGTTTACTCTAAGTTCTTTTGAGCAACTTACAAGTCCTTTAAGTTCTCTTGATTTTGTTTTTTCTTCGGTTATATCGTAACAAACTTGTATAATCTCATTAACTTTAAGCCCTTCTCTAATCACAAAATCAACTTCAGAACCTTGTTTATTCTTCCAATAATTTATCTCTATATTATTTGCTAGTCTTCTTTTTAATTCTAGGAATACGGCATTTTCGTATAATTTTCCTAAATCTTTTTTTCCAGATATTGCATACATAAATCCGGTATCTCCTAAATACGCTTTTCTTGGGTATTGAGACCTGTCTTTTATTGTCTTAGAATAAATTGGAATAAAAAAGAAAAGGTAACCTTCTTCAGAACTTTTTTCAATATTAAGCAAAGTTTGCTTTGCTATTTTATATCCTGCACTTTTGAAAAAATTAAGGCATTTTGATGCTGAAAAATAAGATGATTCGATGATATATTTCCCGAACAATTCAACTGTTGAAAGATTCTCTTTTGCAATTTCTGCAACATCTAAACTTATTATATCCTTAAAATATGAGTCTATTAATCTTATTTTTTCAAGATTATTCTCAATTAAAACTGTCTCTGGAAAACCTCCATAAGTTAAATATTCTGATAATAATCTCTCTATTTTTCCGATTCCTGCTGTAGTCTTTTCTATTTTAAATTTCTTGAAATCTAAAAATTCTTTAAAAGATAAAGGATATAATTCATTTGATAGAATTCTTCCTCTAAGCGACTTTGTAGGAAAGATAAGATTGCTTCTTGATGAACTAACTATAATTTTTAATTTCCCTTTTAGCATCTCATGATTTCTTGACAACCAACTCTCCCAGTCACTGACACTTGTAATTTCATCTAATAAAAGATAGCCGCTATCTCCAAACCATTTAATTATCTTATCAAGAACCTCTTTATCACTTTTTATTCTGCTGTCTTCAAGATTAATATATCCAACTTTCTCATTTTGCTTTTTTAATAGATTGTGTAGAATAAGTAGGATACTTGTTTTTCCTGATCTTCTTACACCTGAAATTGAAATTATTTTAAGCTTGGAGTTTGATTTAATATTTTCAAGATCTATATTTCTCTCTATAAGTTCTTTGTTTCCTGCGTAACTATTCCACTCCTCAAAAACATCTTCAATGTTATTCATTATTGTTTTTATATAAAACGATATTTAAACCTTTCTGTTTTATTTAAAAACAGAAGCTATTACGTGGAAATGATAAAGAGGCATTTTCCTGAAAATATATTGTATCTGTTATTGATAGAATAAACGCGACCATATTATGGTCGGGCGTCGGCGTTATTAACTAATAAATTCAGCAACAACAATTCTTAAAAACTTCTAGATTTGCTTCTATAAATGAAAACCCGAAGATTTTACAAGTATTCTAGAGATAAGTCTGAAATAGGCTGGAAAGATTCTAACGATATCTTTGCTATTGGTACTAATTTAGAACATGTCCTTGAAGCTTTGAGACAAAAAAGCCTAAAGCAAAGATGTATTACCTATACTAATGAATGTAGTGTGGGTGGAGATGTATATGTTGTTCGTAGAAGATTGTTCCACTTTCAGAATGAGATATCTAGATTTACTGGAGATTCTGGTGGTGCTGGGGGAGATGAAGTTGCTAATATATATGAAGTGGTAATAAACTCTACGGAAGATTGGGCTCAGTATTTATCTATTATTGTGAGAGGAAAAGAAATTGATAAAGAATTTAGTCAAAGATTAGAAATCGCTGATTTTGCTCCTGAACATTCTTATCTTGCTAAAAATGAGATTGTTGGAAAAAGATTTTCAAAAGAAGGACTTTGGTTAGATGATATCGTTGAACTGTAAAGACTTCCTATTATCTAAGTAACTGCTTGAATTCAATAATCCTTATAAAAGCAGAAAAGATATTTTTGAATGGTTTATTTATACGGAGTTACTCATGGAGGTCAGTGGATAGATTTTCTTTCGGGTCGTAGTGGAGAAATAGATATAATTCCAACTAAGGAAATGATTGAAGATTTATCAAGATTTCCTAAAGGAACAAAAATTGGTCTTGAAGCCTTAAGTAAAAAAGATTGGGGAGATGTGAACTTAGATTTATTTATGCGACCATTTGATCCTCCAGAACCTAGATTTGAAGATGATAAAATTGCTATGAGACCTTACTATGAAGATAATAATCAAGCTTATTGGAAAAATTTGGAAGAGATATGTTTAAATTTTGGATTTGAGGTTGTATTTTTAGAGAATAAAAACATTTGGCTTAGATATAATGAGTCTGTAATTAAAATGGTTGAAAATGAGGCGACGAGAAGAAATCTACTCTGTAAGGAAGAAGGAGAAAGTGACGAAGATTATGCTAGAAAATTGATTAGATTTAATTCTGAGAGATATAAAGAAAATATTTTATCTAGAAAGATACATGAAATTGAAAGAGATGATTCTTTACTTGGTGCAATCAAATCTTCAAAAGTAGATATAAGTATAAACGGAATAGCGCACTCTGATTATTGGGTGGCTAATTCTGAAAATATAAATTCTCGCTTTGGGTTTTCTTTTGAAGGATATTCTGCTGAAGTTGCAATAAATGATCTTGAATTTTTTAGAGGGAATACTCTTTTTGTTAATAATTTAACACCAGATCCTAAAAGGGTTTTTGAAAGGCAGTGTTTAGAAAGGACTGTTAAATTAATAGAAACTGGCAGGATTAGTGATAGAGAACCAAGGTTTATTGGGACTTGGAATATACATAGTCCTTATAATGGTTATTTTGAAATATTTGTTGATAAAAGTAGAAATGGATTTTGTGGAGAAATTATAGACTGCTTGGGTGATGCTGATTTTGAAGGAGAAATAAGTGATAAAGAAATTAAGTTTACCAAGAAATATAAACAAGAAAAATGCTTAAATCGGGCAAATAAGAAAGAAATAGCTTATAGAGGGATAATTAGAAATGGAAATGTCTTTGGATTTTATGAGAATAGTTATTTTTTAGAGCAATTTTATGCTACGCCTGGAAGTCCTAAAAATATAATTGATTTAGGAATGTCTTGGTATGATTATGAAAGGGACAATAAACCAGAACTTGAAAATTTAGCTAAAGGGTTTTTTAACTAAACAATTTCTTCCAGAAAGACTTTTTTGTTGAAAGCTCTTTTGGCTCTATAATTTCGTGTTGGATTTCTGGCTTTGTTTTTAGAATAGGGGCTTCTTCGGCAAGTCTTATATCTACTGCTTTCAATGCTTTTTCTACTTCAAGACGAGGATAGCCTTGGTTGATTAGCGCCCACCTTAATGAATCCTTGGTGTAGCCTTTTTTAAGATTCTTTTTCAAGTAGTCTGTTATATCTTGCATGTACTTTCTATCTTTTATCATTTGGTTTGTTGGTAAGTGGGATATTTAAATTTTATTCTATTTTTATTTTGATGGGATGGGATGAATTAAAGAAATTTATGCCTTCTGCAAGCTTCTCTTTTGATTCTGAATAGAGGGTAAGCAAGGGTTCTTCTCTCTTGATTTTGTTTCCTACATGCTTGTTAAGATAAATTCCTGCTGCATGATCTGATGGACAGCCCAAAATTCTTGCTAAAAGATTTATTGATTTATTATCGATAGATATTACTTTTCCTGAAAGTTTAGATTTAATTATTCTAGTGAATTTAGCTGGTTTCAAGAGGGTTTTCTTTCTTCCTTGAGCATCTATGATTTCATTAAATTTCTTTAATGCCCTGCCGGAAGTTAAGATTTCCTTAGCAAGTTTTCTGCCTTGACCTTTTGGAGCTTTTTTCATCATTTCTAGAATAGTAGCAGCTAATAGAATGGACTTTTCTTCTAAATCTTTTGGAGGATTTTGTTGCTTTAGTACGCTGATAACATCTAACATTTCTAAAACAGGACCGAGGCCATTACCAATAGGTTGGGAACCATCTGTAAGAATTACTTTTATATTTAATTTAAAATGGCTGGCAACTTTTAGAAATTCCTTGCTCAATAATTTTGCTTCTCCAAAAGAAACTTTTGCACCATTTCCATAGGGTATGTCAATGAGAATATGTTTACTACCTGCGGAGATTTTTTTTGCAATTATAGAAGCAATAAGCTGTGCTTCTGGGTCTATATTAAGAAGCCTTTCGACTCGTATAAGTTTATCATCTGCAGGAGCTAGGCCAAGAGAACCCCCCCAGGCGAGACAGGCATTTGTCTTTTTTACTATTTCTCTTAATCTTTCTGCAGATAAGTTAACGTTCGCAAGTGTTTCTATAACATCTGCAGTTCCTGCTGCACTAGTTATCGCTCTTGAGGAAGTTTTAGGCATGATAATGCCTGCTGCTGCACATATAGATATTACAATAGGTGTAGTTCTGTTACCTGGAATACCACCAATTGAATGCTTATCCGCAATATTATTAGAATGCCAATGGAGAACTTTTCCTGTTTTTGCCATAGCTTCTGTTAAACTCAGCGTCTCTTCAAAAGACATTCCATGTTCGTATACTCCTGACACAAAATATGCTATTTCTGCCTCAGTAAGGGAATTGTTAATTATTGCATTAATAATTTCACGTATTTCTTGGTTGTTTAGTTCTTTTCCTTCCAGTTTTTTTAGTATATATCTTGTGCTTTTAGGTGAAAGAGCCAGAGAAACGGTTATTTCTTCTCCTTCTTTAACACCAAGAAATGATGTGGCTTCCCTAGAAAGGGAAATCTGATGATTTGTTAGCAGTTGTTCTGCCAAGTCTACGATTAAAATAAGTTTTTTTCCATTATATGTTATTTCAATTCTCTCCCCTTCGTGAATGTTATGCTGTTCTGCAAAACCCTTATTAACGAATGCTATAGGGCGACCAGCTTCTAGTTTAAGTAGTTTAAATTTTAGTTTCATTGTCTCTTTTAAGTTAAATTTGATATTTGAGTCTGTGCTAACTTAAAAACGTTTCTTTTGGTAATTCTCTGTGCCTCAAAGTCCAAGAGACTTTGAAGAGTCCTAAATATTATACAAGTACTTTTTGATATATTTTTGAGTATAGTAAAGATTATAAATAACCCTTAATGAATATCAATATGCGCGTCGTAGAAAGCACAAGAGTTGAAATTGAAAAAAAGATTGCCCCCATGGGTGATTATGTGAAAATGGAATACCTTTCTCAATGCTTGAAACAATCTATTGATTTTGACACAAGAAAGTTTGTTTTATCAAAATTAGCAGCCTTATATGAAAGTCGAGGCATGTTCCTTGAAGCAGGAAAACTTGTAAGAAATGCTGCAGATATACATACAAATTTCCAGGCAAAAATAAATGAGTTTGTAAAGTCCGGCGAGTTATTTGTTAAGGCAGGTAATTATGATGAGGCAGATATCTCTTTTAGAAGAGCATTATCGGATGCAACTCCTTTACAAAGAAAAGAAATAAAGGATAAGATAAAAAAAATTTACATATCCCAAGCTAAATCTTATGGAACAAAAGATAAAAGAAAGCATGCTATGAAAGTATATGAAAAATTACTTACTTTGGATATTAATCTTACAGAAAGAAAAGAAGTTCAGACGACATTGATGCAGATTTATGAAAATTTAGGCAAGATAAAAGAATTCTATGCAATGAAAAGGGCTTTAGAAAATCCTCAGCCTATTAAAATGAAAGAATCTGAAGAAAGAGAAAGATTCGGGGAAGAAGAGATAAATACATTTCTAAGAAGATAATTTTTTAAATTTTCTATAATATTCCTAAGACATATAGCAACATCTAGGACATTAAAATGAAAACTCCTTTAAGGAGTCAAAAAGAATTATTCTGAAACTGATTCAAGACCTTCAAAAAGTTCTTCTTCGTCAACATCGTCATAGCTGCCGAAGTCTTTGCTGTCTTCTAATTTTTCTGTGCTTTGCACCTCTTTTAGTGCCATAGTAAGTTATTCTTTTTTGAGCCTAATAGTATTTAAATGTTCTTGTTTGAAGAATAATTTTTCAAGCATTTTAACTAACAATAGGTTTAAAAAACCATTTTCTGTTAAGAATGCATGGCACAATACAAATGTTTTAAATGTGAGAAACCGATAAGCAACAAGGTCTTAGATAAGAGATTTGTTTGTCCTCATTGTGGTTCTAAGATTTTTTATAAGCCTAGAGGGCATATAGTAAAGCTTAAGGCGGTATAATTTTATATGAAGATTGATGAAGAGACAAATAAAAAGATAGAGGAATTACAGTTTCTAGAACAGCATACACAGCATTTACTGGCTCAAAAACAATCTATACAAATAGAGCTGAATGAAGCAAATAATGCTCTTGTAGAATTGGAACGTACTAAAGATGAAGTCTATAAGATCTTTTCTGGAATTATGATAAAATCAGATAAGGAAATTTTGATAAAAGAAATAAAAGAGAGAAAAAAGATTCTGGAAATGCGTTTTGATTCTGTAGATAAACAAAGTATCTTAATTCAGAGAAAGGAAGAAGAGCTAAGTAAAGAGATAAATAAAACTTTGTCGGATAATTCTGGTAAAGCTTCTAATAAAAATTAATAGTATAGAGAGTTTTAAAAAGTTTTTGAGGATTTTTCAAAACTCTCTAAGAAGGACTCAAAGAACAAAATTCTTTGATATGTCAAGATTTGCATGAAACAAATCTTGATCACAGCAAAAATGGAAACATTTTTGTGCCATCAAAACTTTTCAAGTTTTGAGGTGCTCAAGAACCCGAGTATGCCTTGGAATTTATTTCGAGGGTTCTTGACACAGTCAACTTTGACAAGTTGAAGTCTTTGAAAGAAGGGAAAAACAAGGATTATTCAAAGTCCTCTATAGCTACAAGTTAATGGTAATAGTGCTACAGCAATATTTATATACTCTTCAAGATAAAATCTAATATGGCATTTAATATACGTCGGATGTTTGGTAAATCTGGGAGTGAAGAGGAATATCTTGAAATAGACCTTGATGCTGTAAAGCCACAGGAAAATAAAATTATTGTAAGACCCTTTACAATGAGAACCTACGAAGATGTTAATGACGTATTGAATTCTCTTCGAGAGGGGTACACTATTGCTATAATTGACATTAAACCTTTGAAAACAAAAGATATTATTGAATTGAAAAGGGCAATTGCCAAGATAAAAAAGACTGTTGACGCGATTGAAGGTTCGATTGCTGGTTTTGGAGAGAATACTATAATTGCTACACCTCAATTTGCGAAAATACATAAGCCTATTGAGAAGAAAGTCGAGAAGAGAGCTGATTTTATTAGCGATTACTGATTAAGTTATTTTTAGGTATTTTATAAATATATTTGACATTGTTTCCTCTATATTAAATGTTAAAATTTTCTATTACAATAACATTTATATAGTTTATTGAAATCTTTTAATTATGACATCCACTCCTGTAGATTTACCAAAAATGGTAACTGGAGAAACCCTAGAACAAGCTTGCGTGAAAGCAGCTGAAGATATGGGTTACAAAGCAAGACCAAAAGATGAATTTAGCATAAGATATTCTTTAGGTTCAATTCACCAGCATAATGATTATGATGAAACAAACATAAGAATAGGAAATTTAATTCCGGCATTACAAGTAAGAGGAATTGAAAAAGGAAAAGATCAAAATAGATTCTTTATCTGGACTGGTTGGCCCCACGGTCTTGCTTCGAATAAAAGAGTTCAAGAATATTTAAGCGCGATTTCTAAATATCTTTTATAATTATCTATCTCCTAAGATGGTGCACAGTTTGTAGCCTATCTTATAGTCTACCAATATGATCTTATTTCTAATTATTTTTGTGCAAGTGAAAAGACGGTCTTGAGAGCTACAACAATAGTTGCAGGAACAAACATGGCGAGAAGAGCTGATAGGACAGAGGATACTATTCTTCCTATTGCAATTCCTCTGATTGCTGCGTCCAAGACAATTCCTTGCATACCTGCATAACTAACTATTACTAACGATACTGCTGCAAAAAGAAATGTTTGCACGTCTTTCTGATATACAAAATATCCGACGATAAGACCTAATACTGCTAGTATACCTGAAATAAGTGGATTAGAATATTGTCCGGCAAAGATACCAAGCAAGACTGCTAGTATCACTCCTATTAAAAATGCCCAGGCTCCTATAAGATTCTCCCTTGCTTTTATTGGCATGTCATCTCCTCTTATATTCTAGTATAGGTATTTATTTAAACTTTATGTTACTGACGTGAAAATCATAGTTTGATACGAGAGTTTATATCGGACTAACACCCTAAAAATGAAAAATCTCCTATTACCGAAAAATTTAAATACCCTTTTGTAATTGATAAGTTACAACAAAATGAACACTAAATTAAATACATTCGTTTTTTGCTTGCTTTCTATTGTCTTACTAGCAAGTATTACGAGCGCGGCAGATTTAACTGTTAGTTTAATAAACGCACCTCAAAATGTAACTCCTAATGCAGGTTCATTCATAGTGAAATTTAATGTTACATATACCGGTCCTAGTTCTAGTGCTAATATTAACTTTGGTGATTCTCAAATAGTTGGTGGAACTGGTACTATTATAAGACCTAACGTTATTTTGGCTCAAAATCAATCATTATTGCTTGATGCTACTATTAATTTTCCTTCACATCAACCTGCAAATACTCTTCTTCAAGGAATAATAAAGGCAAAGACTGGAACTACTACAGCAGAAAGCGACACTTTCTCTGTCAGAATTCTTCCTGTAGAATCAATTACTATTACTAAGATAAAAGATTTAACTACTGCTCAAAATGGAACAATAAATGTAACGAATACAGGAAATGTTGATTTGTCTAATATTAATTTGGCTTCTTCGGGAAGTCTTTCGCTAATATTCTCTCCTGCATCAATATCCTCACTATCAATGGGTAGCTCACAGATTGTAAATGTATTGCCTAATCTGGACGTTAGCAGTTTGCAATTCGGAAGCAATAGTGCAACTGTACAGGCGACTAGCGGAAGTTTTACTTCTAATTCTGTATCTATGGAATTAAGAAAATCTTTCTGTAAGAATGGACCTGCGGGAACAAATCTTACAATAGATAGAGTAAAAATCACAAACAGTGGTGACAAAGATGACAAATGGAGACCTTTAGATCAGGTTACTGTTGATGTTAAATTTAGTAATGACGGAGATGATAACATTGAAGATATAATTGTTGAGCTAGGCTTATTTGATAGTAAAGGAAAGAATATTGCAAATAATTTTGATTTTAAAAACAAGGATGAAGAGAGTATAAACTACGGGACATTAGATAATGGAGACAGTGATGAAGTAAGCTTTGAATTTACTGTGCCTGCTGATTTTGATATAGGAAATTACAGACTTGCAACCAAAGTATATAGTGATGATACTGGTGAAAGCAAAGATTGTATTGATAATAGTGATAGCGGACTTGATGATGATTTCTTCCAACAGATTGAAGTAGAAAGAGAAACAGACAATGAAAAGTTTATTGCTTTTGATAATATTGTTATAAGCCCTTCTGAAGCTAGCTGTGGAGATAGTGTAACTTTAACAGTGGATGCTTTCAATATTGGTGATCAGGATCAGGATCAGGTTAGAATAAACCTAGTTAACAGTAAACTTGCGTTAGATAACTACAAAGAGATTAAGGGGGGATTAGATAAGGGAGATAATGAAGGAGTTAGCTTTAGTTTTAATATTCCAAAGAATGTTAAAGATGATACTTATAATCTTGAATTAACAGCTGATTATGATTATAATAGTAGACTTGGAGAATATAGAGAACATTCTGCAGATTCATTTGATATGCCATTGAAAGTAATTGGTTGCGGTTTAAGCGGACAACCTAGTAATGGAACACAGATAGCTGTTATAAACGCTGTACTTGGCTCAGAAGCAAAAGCAGGTAGTGAACTTGTGGTTAAATCTACTATTACAAATACTCAAGCTGATAGAGCTACTTTGCTTGTGAGCGCTCTAAATTATGATTCATGGGCTACTCTAGAAAGTGTATCTGATAGAATAATTAACTTAGATCCTGGACAAAGCAAAGATGTTACATTTACATTCAAAGTAGACGACACTACCTCTGGAGAGCAATCTTTTGTAGTTGAGGCTCGTTCTGGAGATAATACTGTTACAAGAGAAGTTGCCGTAAATATCGCTGACAATAATCAAGGCGGAGTAAAATTCCCAACCTTAAACCTTGGTAACAGCGGAATTATATGGATAATAGGAATAATTAATGTTATATTAGTAATTCTAATAATTGTTGTTGCAATAAGAATCTCAAGAAGATAGATCTTGACATGTGGGTAAGTTTTTTAAACTTCTTTTTATATTGTATTGAATGAAAAGTAGGATGTTGTACACATTAGTTGGTCGTTACTTACTATTGTTGATTTTAGGGGCATTTAACCTTTTTTTATTCTATACTCTATTTACTCCTTTGACTGTTTACCCTGTTTATTGGTTTCTTCATAGTATAAACGCTGGGACTAGCCTTTTAGAAGGAAATATTATTTTCTTCCGAGGTGTATATGCGGAATTGGTTGTTGCTTGCATAGGTGGGTCTGCTTACTATTTACTTCTTATATTGAACCTAACTACACCTATGAAAATAGAAAAGAGAGTTAAAAGTATTATTTTTCTTTGTGGCGCTTTTCTTTGCTTGAATATTTTGAGAATTTTGGTTTTTATGTCTCTTCTTGTTTCGGGTTCTCAATATTTTGATGTAACACATCAATTTACTTGGTATTTAGGTAGCACTATTTTAGTAGTAGGAATATGGTTTGTAAATGTTTTATTATTTGATATAAAAGATGTGCCTGTTTACACCGACGCATTAAATATAGTAAAAGAAATAAAGAGATTTCCTAAACCTTCGCTATCCCACAGCAAGCTGATGGGGTATTCCGCTCGGTTTCA
>JAUSKH010000046.1 GCA_030647095.1 Nanobdellota archaeon
AAGTGAGCACTGAATATCTTTCTTTCAAGAGTTCATTAGCGGCGAAGGAGATCAAAAGTAAGAACAAAAACGGCCAGCTTACGGAAAGCGTTGCGCTCCTAAAATAGAAAACAAGGTTGAAGGTGTTATACCATTTGTGCAACAAGTTAAAATGCCTCCTATACCTCTTCCACCTACTTCTCAGCAAAATCAACCAACGAGACCAATCTTTAAACAACCTAGCAACTTTAGTATACAAAAAAGAAATTTATTTCCTAATTTATTACGTAGAATGCCTAATGCTAGACCACTAGATAGACCTAGTTCAAGATTAATAGAGGTTAATCCGAAGCTACAGACAATGGCACTTCCACCTCCGCCTCCACCGTCTTCAGAAGGGAATAAGAAGGATAGTTCTAGTGGAGGAAAGGATAAGATAGATATGGGCAGAATAGCCCAAATATTAAGGGATCCTGCTGTATTAAGCGTAGAATGCCCTGGACCAGGTAAGAATGTTTTGGTAAATAAAGCAGGGCTTATACAAGCTACCGCAATAAAATTTACAAAAGAGGAAATAAATGAAATTCTTAATGAGTTTGCTGAGCAAACAAGGATTCCTCTTGTACAAGGAATGTTCAAGGCAGCTTTTAAAGATATTTTGATTACTGCTGTTGTTTCTGATTTTGTGGGAACAAGATTTGTGATACAGAAACGTGCACCCTATCAGCTTTATTAATGTCAAGATACTTGATGAGTCTGCGTATCTTGATGTCTTGAGCACTCTCAGGAATTTCATTCCTGAAGCAAGAGAATTTCTTAAGAGTTGCAATTCTCTGTGCAGAAAATTCCAAGATTAAAAGGAATTTTCATGCATCCAAAAGTTCAAGGATCATACAAGAACTTTTTGAAAAGTATTATAAGTCCTATTGAGAATAGATTATTATGGGAAAAGAATTGGAAAATGAGTTATATAATAAATATTCAAAAGACAAAGAGAGCATAAAGAAGAGGATAGATGATTTTAGGAAGTTAAGTGAGCAAGAACAATTTAAAGAATATCTTTTTTGCATGCTAACTCCACAGAGCAATGCTAAGAAATGCTGGGAAGCTGTTGAACAAATAATGAATAATCAAAATAAATCTGAGAAAGAAATCTCAATGATTCTTAAAACAAGAACAAGGTTCTATAATAATAAAACTCGCTACGTGTTGAACGGTTTTGAAAATTGGAACTTTATAAAAAGTAAATTGGATAATGGCAATATTGTTGAGTTAAGAAATTGGCTGGCTGAAAATGTAAATGGTTATGGATTAAAGGAGGCTTCTCATTTTCTCAGGAATATTGGGAAATCAGATAATAAAATTGCTATTTTGGACAGACATATACTAAGAAACTTAAAATCTTTAGATGTTATTCCTGAAGCTAATATAAAAAACAAGAAGAATTATTTTGAAATTGAAGAAAGTTTCATTAAATTTGCAGAGCAGACAGGAATACCTATAGATGAATTAGATCTTTTATTCTGGAGTAAAGAAACTGGAGAGATTTTTAAGTAATTATTAACTATTTTCTTTGCGGTACAACACAGTGAATAGGCGCAAGGATTCCTTTTTGAGTGTAAATAAACAAGTTCTCTGATAATCCCCTGCCTCTTCCTTCTGGTAGTTCTTTAATCTTTGCTCTTACTGAAAGTCCAGTATATTTTTCAGTCGCATATTCAACTGTTGATTCTAGATTAATAACTGGTTCTTCAAAAATATGTTGGAAGGTTTTTCTTTCTCTCTCTGATAATTGGTTTAAACCTGAGAATTCACCGTCTTTTCCTAAAACATAGTCTAATGCGTTAGAAAGCACATTTCTTAAAGAAGAATCATAAGTCATTAGGTTTTTAGCGGCTGTATGAACAAATAAAACAGGTAATTTTTCTAATTTTTCCTGGTCAAATCCGAGTATGTATTCTTTTCCTTGGAATCTTAGATACACTTTGTTCTTTTCCCTAGATAAATCTGATGATTTATCATGACCTAGCGGTATTGGATGATGATCGTGCTTAAATCTTTGTAGCCACCATTTATACATTTCTAAACCGAGGGTAGCTGTATCTCTCATTCTATAAATTACTGAGACTAGTTAAAAATCATTTGTATACTCTATGATACATAAAGACTACTACTTCAGCAGATAACATTTAAATAAAGTATTTTGTTAATAGGAAAATGAAAATAGTGGTTATAAGTCTTGGGGGGTCTCTTATAATACCTGACAAGATAAACTTCAAATTTCTGGATGCTTTTAAAAAAGAAATTAGAAAGCATTACAGAACGCATAAGTTTGTTGTTGTTTGCGGAGGAGGGCTTATTGCCAGAAGGTATATTGCTGCGCTAAGAGCTGAAAGGAAGTCTATAGAAGAGATGTCTGAAGCAGGAATTATGGCTACTAGAATGAATGCTTTGTTTATGATACAATTTTTTGGCAAAGAAGCAAATAAGTCTTTGCCAGTAAATATGGAGGAAATAAAAGACAGTCTTGCCAAAAATAATGTTGTTTTTTGTGGCGCCCTAAGATATTCTAAAGATTCTACTTCAGATGGTACTGCAGCAAAAATTGCTCATTTTTTAAAAGCTGATTTTATTAATTTAACCAATGTTAAGGGTCTTTATACAGATGATCCTAAAGTCAATAAGAATGCTAAGTTCGTTCCTTATGAAACATGGGAAAAATTTGAGAAAATGGCTCTAAAAATAAAGTACAACCCTGGACAACATTTTATACTTGACCAACAGGCAGCTATAATAATTAGAGAGTATAGGATAAAAACTTATATAATTGGGTCACAATTGAAAAATCTTTCCAATATAATTAAAGGAAAGAAATTTATAGGTACGGAGATTGATGGTATAGAGAATTCTGGTAATAAGAATACAATTAGTTCAGAATTCTCTAAAGGACAATTCTTAAAAAGAAGAGATTTAATGAATAGAAGGGTCCATAAAAATGATAAACACAAACGATATTGAATTAGTTAAGAAACTTATACTTAAAGAACAAAAACCCATAATCGTAAAAGCACAAAACGGAGAATTTAATAGAAATATTTTAGATTATGGGAAATTTGATGTGTTGCTTTTTCCTGAAGAAGGTGAGACAAAAAATGATAAATTAAAGAAGTTTGATCTAGGCTTAAATCATGTACTAGCTAATATAGCTAAAAAGAAGAATATTAAATTTGGTATTGATATTGGTGAAATAAAAAGATTAGATAGGAAAAACAAAGGAAAGAATTTGGGTAGAATAATTGAGATTATTGATATATGCAAAAAATCAGGCGTAAGTTTGATATGTTATAATTATGATGATGAAAGAAACGCATCTGCTATTTTATTATCTCTAGGAGCTTCTACACAGCAAGCAAGTGAGGCTGTAAAATCTAATTATAGTGATGGAAGTTAATTTTCGTATTCTTTTAATCTTCCACCCCTATCTATGAAAGGAAAAGTGTTCTTCCGATTATTAATTTCCTTTCATATAATAGATGCTCTTTTTATGGAGAATTCGGTTGATTATGCTACAGTGATTCGAATTGTCAAGATGCTTGAGGCATTGCATCTTGAGCACAAGAGAATTGCTTAAGAGTGGCAATTCTCTGTGCAGAAAATTCCAAGAGCAGTAGGAATTTTCATGCACCCAAGATTTAAAATCTCAATAAATCTTGCTGTCTCCAGACAGAGAATTATAGTAATTGTGTTAATTTTATTTCATAATTCTCTGTAATAGAATTTCATTAAGATTCTCTTTATACCAATTAAACGTTTTTGTTATTCCTTCTTCTATATTTACTGTTGTTTTATATCCCAGGGATTTAATTGCAGAAATGTCCAACTCTACTTCTTGAGGTTGAGCAATTTCTGCAGGATAAAATTTCTTCTCCCCTTTGCCTGCTAGTTTTATTATTAAATCTGCCAGATGTTCTACTCTAGTACCAAGACCTGAAGATATATCAAATTCTTTATTTTTTTGTTCTAAAGCTAGCATAAAACCCTGGACGAAGTCATCTATATAAGTAAAATCTAAGGTTTTATTCCCATCTCCGAAAATCCCTAATTCTTTTCCTTGCAGAGCATTTAGGATAAATACATCTACGAGTCGCTTTGTAAAGTCATTATGTGGACCGTATACTGTTGAGGGTCTGATAATAACATAGTCTATCCCATAGCACTGGGAATACGCTTTAACTAACTCTTCTCCATATATTTTACTAGCAGTATAGGGATTTTTTTCTTTACTTAGTATACGAGAAGAAGAGGTAAAAACTACTTTCTTAATATTATTTTTCCTGCAAAATTCTAATACTTTATATGTTCCTTCCACATTATCTAAAAAAGCAGTCTCTGGATTATCTATTGTTTTATTTATTTTACAGAAAGCTGCAAGGTGTATGCATAAGTCTATTTTGTTTTTAAGATATATTTTTTCTATATTTCTGATATCGCTACCGCTTCTCTTATCTATGGATAACATTATTTTATCTCCACGTTCTTTTAGACGTTTTTGAAGCGCTGTGCCTATAAGACCTTCAGAACCAGTCATCAAAATATTCAATGCCATGTAACTTTTACCTCATCTGTTCTTTCTCTAGGTTTTATGTCAACATCTTTTGGTTTTTCTTTAATGCCTGATTTATACATGATTTCTCCTGTAAATGCTATCATTGCTGCATTATCAATAAGTAAAGATTTTTCTGGGCAGAAGAATTTTGATCCTCTCTCTTTACACATTATACTGCACATTTGTTGTAGGCGAGCATTGCAACCTACACCGCCACCAAGGACAAGTTCTTTTTTTTGCGTATGAGCAAGGGCACGTTCTGCTGCTTCAATAACCATTGCAAAAGCTGTTTCTTGAAGAGAAAAGGAAAGGTCTTCTAAAAGAATACCTTTCTGATAGAGTTGTTGTAGTTTTGTCTGCATTCCAGAGAAAGAAATGTCCATGCCTTTGATAGAATAAGGAAGTTCAAGGTATTTTCCGTTCTTTGCTTTCTCTTCTATTTTTGGGCCCCCTGGAAAACTCATGCCTGCAAAACGTGCGAATTTGTCAATGAAATTTCCTATACCTATATCAAGAGTTTCTCCAAAGACGCGATACTTGCCTGCTGCGTAAGCTATTATTTGGGTGTTGGCTCCAGATGTATAAAGTAATACTGGGTCTTTAGCTCCAACGCTTCTACCTATTTCTAGATGGGCTATACAGTGATTTACTGGAACTATGGGCAGTTTTAGACGGTTAGCTAGTGCTTTGGCGAATTCCATGCCAGCTAATAAACAAGGTGCAAGACCAGGAGCATTAGAAAGAGCTATGACTATTATATCTTCTTCTTTGATGCCTGCTTTCTGTAATGCTTCGGCGTATATCCTTTCTGAAACAGAACGATGATGTTTAGCACTTTCTATAGGTATAATTCCGCCTGACTCTGGTACATACATATCTCTTACATTTGATAATATTTTACCTTTGTTTACTACGCCAACGCCAAATGTATGGGCTGTGCACTCTATTCCTAATATCATATATATTTTATTAAAAGGAGATTTATAAAATGTGCTGCTAAAGCTCTAGATAGCTTATTTATCGGAGACTATGGTAAACTAATAGATCCTATAAGTTACTTTTTCTAACGAGTCGACTCTTTCCTTTTGCCTGATTTTTCATAAGCCAATTTATACCGCCACAAACTGTTTTGGCAAGAGAAGGTTTTGGTTATCTAAATAGAGCGATTAACCATTATGGCGGATTTGTGGAGTTTAGAGAATTATTGAAAAGAGAAAGTGGGCAACCAACAGATAACGAAAGACTAACCACTTTGTTAGAAAGATATGTTGCCCCTAATGCTGTAATAAATTACGATACTAATTAATAAAATTTAATAATCAATATCCCCTTTGATGTTAGAAGCTAAATTCCTACCTGCAATTTTTGATTGTTCTCTGGCTCTGGTTATCTTATTTCCGGGGTCTGAATAATCTACGAAGCCTAGGAAATTCTCTGTCAAAGGGTATTTTTTTATTACTTGGTTAGCCATTTTCATAACCATTGCTCTATAGCTAAAGTGACCTGCAGGTTGTGTTCTTAATTCAGCTAGATGCTGGAAAGCTCTTAAATTCATTCCAAGCATAAATCTCATTCTATGATTGAATAAAGTGGCATACTGGGATACATTTTCTAGACTGGCGTGTTTCAAATCAGAGTTTAAATCATCCATCATATCAACAACTTCATTTACTTCATTCTCTAAACCAATAATTCCCATTTCTGGAGGCAGAATAAATCCTAAGTCTGTTGTTAGTTTTTGTCTTTGTTGTGTTAACATCCTATGCCTTTCTAAATCCCTGTATTCTGCAAATCCTCCAACTAAATCAAAAGTTAGAGGATAGCCTGCTTCTAAAGCTCTTCCAGACCTATCTCTTCTAGATAATCTTGTTCCACTGTAAGCTTTTAAAATATCTTTTTTTCTTTCTTCAGGTAATTGGGAAACAACTTCGATTATTTGAGACAAAGAGATATTTGTATGCGAGAACAATGTTAAAGCAACAACTTGGTCCATATAAGGAGTATCTGTTATTAGAGTAACCTGGTCTACTTTAGGGGTTATTCCTCTCGATAATTCGCTGGAAATATTAGACATATTTAAATTTGATTCTCTTATATGCTCATATATTCTGTTTCTTTTTATAAAAGTAGGAATTATTTTATTAAGTTCTTCCTCTAATTTTATTCCACGCTCTTGAGCTTCTTCTAAATCGCTAGTTTTAAGATGGGAGATTAGATTTGTGTAGAATCTTCCATTTGAGGCTTGTCCTAAACCTAAATGAGTTAGAGTAGATGATGGCAAAACACAGCGACCGACGTCCAATGCTGCGCATCTTGTTGTAAAATTGTAAGCGTTTCTAAATGCTCTCTTTTCATCATCACTTTCTAATTCTGATTCTTTAGCTTCAATTTTTCTACCTTGCCTTTCAACCTCTATTTGGAAAGATTCTCTTGGTAATAATCTTTTGAAATGCTCCTGGAGCCTTATTATTCCTTCACTATAAACTTCAAATGCTTTATCATTAACTTTTTCAAATTTTTCTTTCAAACCAGCTTCAATTATTTCTTTAGGTCTTAGGTATCTCCATCTTCCTTGTTCATCTTTTTGATCGTACTTAACGTATCGGGTTGATTGCTCAATTGGAGAGCCTCCGATTCTCCTATCTTCTATTTCTTTCGTTAGTAGTTGAGAAATATTTTCTATTCCTACTGCTACGCCTTCTAATTCTCCAACTGAATCGTCTCCGAATGCGTTTAGAACTCTGTCAATCAGTGCTGTTCCTAGCTTTTTTGATGGTTCTCCAGTTTCATCCAAGAATTCATTTAGAATAGTTAGTTTCATTCCTGTTGATGCACGAGAGTATCTTGCAAGCGCTGCACCAGTTAATTCCGGAGGCAAACCATGGATAACAAATGTATCTCCATCTACATTAGTAAAATAATTAGAAAGTTTTGCCTTTAAGCCTGCTGGCACATCGCTTAATGAATTGTATTTTACCATTTAAGCATCCAATCGATGTGGCTTAAATAGATTTCTGTTGTTAAAATAAAATATAGTGAAAAACATAAATAATTGAATAAAATAGCATGTTTTCCCCTTGATAGTCAAGACATAACTGTTTAGTTTAAAATGTCTATAACTATAATTAAATTTACGGTTTAAGGATTATCTCCTTTTTTTCTTTCTTCCGCCGCGAGCCATTTTAGCTTCACATACGTTTCCTTTACCGTCTACGTAGTAGAGGTATCCTGGCTTTCTTTTTACGACGTTTTTTGCAATAATTGATCCCATTTCACACCTCCTTTTGTAAATACTCTTTTACACTTAATTTCTTTAAGATATTTAAATCTTTCCTTTTCCGACGAGTAATCCGATTAGCCGACGGTTTTCTTTATTAAGGGGTAATTCTAAAAGATTTTTACAATCTTGAGTGGGTCTAACTAGAGGTGAAAATGGCTTTACCAAGTTATATTCTAAAACATTGTTTTTATCGTCGAGCCATAATGCTATGAAAGGGAAAAAAACGAAAAAAGAGTGGATGGCTGGTCTTGAGTTATAACTGAATTCAAATAGTAATGGAGGACTTTCAATAGTTTTAAACATCAAACCAATATATTTAGTTATACTATTGACCTTCTTAACTTTAAGTTCAAATTTCTTACTCTTATTATAAATGACTAATTTAGCAGACATTTAATTATCTGCCTAGTTTTCTTTAAAAGGTTATTGAAAGTTGTTTGAATCTTGACATCATAAGGTTTTTATATATCATCCTCTTGGATGACTAAAATGGTGTTAGATATTGCAATTTTTTCTGGTCCTTGGATTACATTCTGGGTTTCATTAGCTGTAGCTTGTGCTGCAATTATTATTCTTAAACTGATTGAGCGAAGGCTTAAGAATAAATTAGAGGAAAAAAGAAGAGAAAAAGGAAAATTCTTCCATAATGAGCTAGAAGCTATTCATAAAAATAAAAATAAGGAGAATGCTATAAATCTTTTAGATATTAACGCGCGTCAGTTTTTTATTCAAGCATATGGGCTTTCTAAGTCCCTTTCATATACTGAAAGAATAGATAAATTAAGTAAAACTGATAGGTTAGAAGTTAAAAGTGCTATTACTTTTTGCGATCATTTGCAGGAAGCTATGTATTCTGGTCAAAAAATTGATATAAGAAAGATTAATAATTTGATAAACGAATTTGAGGGTGTTATTCAAGTATATAGAAAAACTGTCGTAAAATCTTTTAGAGAAGAGAAGCATAAGAAAATAAGAGTTGGAAATGAAATCCTAAATTTAGAGAATAATGTTAAAGAAGGCTTTTCAGAGCTTCCTAAAGTGATAAATGAATTTAAAATGGAAGTTAGGAAGATTTCAAAAGAGGTGGTTGATGTCGCTGATAATAAATTCATACGTAGTTTTGATGATTTAGAGAGGATAAAAAGTAAAATCAATCAGTCCAAAAGGAATAATTACAAAGAGCATTACAGATCAACGCATCTTTTCTAAGGAAGAATCTTATACCTTGTATTAAATAAGATATATTCTATTAAGAATAGGATTAAAGCTGCTAGAACAAGGTATGAAGAGAGATTAAAGGATACATTCTCTTTTTTGAAAGCAATAACCTGTTGGTAAGCTCCCTTTAATTGCTCTTCATTTGTTGCCCTATAATAATTGCCTCTTGTATTGAAGGCTAATGATTTTAGGGCATCTTCATCAATTTTTGAAATACCGAATGATGTCATTCCTCCCTCTTGTGAACCGAATCCTATTGTGTGGACAATTACATTATGTTGGTTTGCATAATCTATTACTTGAGATATTGTCCCTATATTGAGTCTACCATCACTTAATAGAATTATTGCTTTTGCATCCTCTTTATTTAGAAGATTTGTCCCTGTAATTACAGCCTCATAGATATCTGTACCACCTATTGAACTTAAAGGAATCTTAAGTATGGCTTGTTTAGAAAGATATTTATCTTCTGTTAAATCGCTTTCTATAAATGCGTTTCCTGAAAATGAAATTACCCCAATCTTGGTACCAAAAGGAGTTGAGTCTACGAATGATTGTGCGGATTGCTTAGCTGCTTCGAATCTTGTGGGCAGAACGTCGTTCGCTTCCATACTTTTTGAGGAGTCGATAGCTAGGACGAATGAAAAAGAACTAGAATCTATTTGCCTTTGAATAGTTGTTCCAGCTAGCGAAAGAACTAATAGAAAGCTTACCAATAAAGAAATAATTAAGATTGATATATTCTTAGATATTAAATCGATACCTTGTATTTTGGATATTGAATCAAAGTTTGCGAACTTTAAAGCAGAATATCTTCTATTTTTTAAGGTTATGAAATAAATAATAATGATAAGGGGTAAGACTGCTAGTAATACAAGATAGGACGGTTTTGCAAATGTGATTATCATTTTTGGTAAGGTCTCTTCATTAACCTGGATTTAAGAAAATTAGCAAGGGCAGGTACGAATGGCTCGTTAGTAGTAAGTCCTAAAAGATCTATATTGTTGTTTTTACAGGCATCGTAAAATACTTTTTCTTTCTCTGCTGCAAATTTTTCATAATCTATATTTGCTATTCTAGGGTTAATTATAATCTGTTGTCCTGTTGAAGGGTTTTCTATGGCTATTTCTTCATCCACTTGTGGCAAAGAACTGTCTAACGGATCTTTTACCATTATTAATAGGGTTTCAAATTTACGAGAAAGTAATGAAAGATTTTTTTCTGATTCTTTATTAAACGAAAGGAAGTCTGAAAGAATAATTACTGAGGACGTGGATTTATCAAGATAATTAAGAGAGAAATCAAGAGCCTTATTTATATCGGAAGCTCCTTCATATAGAGAAGTATTAGTAATATTATCTATAAAATTAGAAAATCCTTTTTCTCCCCCTTTAGGCTTTACAAATTTCTTTACACCATCACTAAATAGAACGAATCCAATCATATCTCCTGAGTTAATTATAAGATGAGATAAAGCAGCAAGCACTTCTACAGCATACTCACATTTCAGTTTTGGGACTGATCCAAAAACCATATTGCTCCCTACATCAACTATAAAAACTATTTTTAGATTTCTTTCTTCTCTGTATTTTCTTACGAGGACTTTGTTTGCACGTTTGCTTGCTTTCCAGTCTATTGCGCTGGCGTCGTCTTCTGTAGTGTATTCTTTAAAAGCGTCAAATTCAAGACCTCTTGCCTTAAGCATTATTCTGTATAGTTTTGACCTCAATTCAAATCTTTTTATTACTGACTGAAGTTCAGAAATACTTCTTGCTGTATCTACATTTAACTTTTTTGCTTCTTCCATAGTTGAGGGTAATCAGGGAGAGCTAACAGACTTCAAAATATCATCAATGATGGTGTCTGTAGAAATTCCTTCTGCCTGAGCTTTATATGAAAGAAATATTCTATGGCGTAAAGAATCGTGAGCAACATTTTGAACATCTGCAGGAATAACAAAATTTCTCCCTTGAATAAGTGCCTCTGCTTTTGATGCTATGAAAAGAGCAATGCTTGCCCTTGGCGAAGCTCCTAGTTCTATGTAATCTCCATTCTTGAAATTCTTCTGCCTGCTGGTCTTTACAATCTCAAGAATGTATTTTTTAATCCTTTCATCTAGGTAAATTCTATGTGTTAATTTTTGCAGGCTGATTATTTTATCAGCTGTAATTATTGGTTTTAGTTTAAAGTCCTCGAATTTCTTAAATGTAACATTTTCTTCCATTATTCTTTTTTCATCATTCTCCTGAGGATAATCAAGTAATATTTTAAACAGAAATCTATCTACCTGAGCTTCTGGTAGTGTATAAACGCCTTCTGACTCAATAGGGTTTTGAGTAGCCATAACAAAAAAAGGATCTGGTAGTTTGAAAGTATGCTTCCCTATAGTTACTTGATCTTCCTGCATTGCTTCTATAAGAGCAGACTGTGTTTTAGGAGGACTTCTATTTATTT
>JAUSKH010000048.1 GCA_030647095.1 Nanobdellota archaeon
GCAAGTAAGGAGATTAAAGATGAAAAGTAAAATATTCAAAGAGTGTGCTTGTTTAATATGCTGTATTCGTTATAAGCATAAGAATAAGAATAATTTAACTGTGTGTTATCCTATTTGTAGAGTAAATAAGCATTGTAAAGAATGTGCGAGGGATTTTTAAAAAATGGAGAATAAAAATGTCGGATGGATGTTATTAGGGATATCCATTTTACTCATAGTATTTACTTTTTTGTTTAATAATACATTAATGGGAGCGGTAAAAAGTAGCTGTTTTATACAGCATGGGGATGTTAAATCATGTGAGATGTATGATAGTGTAAATTATCAGACCTATTTTGCTCTTGGTATCACTGGTGTTATAATAATTGTTAGTTTGTTTATGATATTTTCAAAACCAAATGAGAGAATAGTAGTAAAAAGGATAAAAGAAAAGAAAGTCCAGAAAGAAATTGATCTTTCATCTTTTAGATTAGAAGAAAAACAGGTTTATAATCTTGTTAAAGAAAATGGTGCTATATTTCAGGCAGATTTAATTGAGAAAACAGAATTTAGCAAAGCTAGAATGACTAGAATTATTGATAAGTTAGAAGGTGGTGGTCTTGTAGAAAGAAAAAGACGTGGCATGACAAATGTTATTGTATTAAAAGAGGATTGAAAGGAGGCGATAAAATGACAGAAAAATTAAGTGCAAAGAGAGTATCGTTAAGCTTAGCGATAGTTTCTGGAATAATCTCACTTATTTGTGGTTTATTAATAGCAATCACTCCTCAAGCAACAGTAAAGTTGTTTGGAGCAATATTTCACGGTATTGATATAAGCCAGATTGAGAAATCTGTAACATTTGGAGGTATTATTTTAGGTACAATAGAAATTATTATAATTGCTCTAATCGCTGGGTGGTTATTTGCAGTTACATATAACAGGATAAGATAAAAGAAAAACATTTATTATCTTATTTTATATATTAATAATATTAAATATAATATAAAATGGTAATTTTAAATGAATGGTTAATATTTTCATTAATCTTATTTGGAATTTGGCTAATATTATTAATTTTGAAAAAGGGTGTTAGAAAAGAAATGCTTTTGGCGAGCATTATAACGATGCTGTTTGGATTAACAGAGCCTTTATTTGTTCCAGAATATTGGAATCCCCCTTCGTTGTTTAACCTTGCCGCGAAAACAGGGTTTGATATTGAAAGCTTAATATTTAGTTTTGCTATAGGTGGAATTGGAGCAGTTTTATATGAATTTATTTTCAAATCAAAGCATGTAAAAATGAATAGGAAAGAGATTCATAGCAGAAGGCACAAATATCATTTGTTAAGCCTAATCTCACCGATAATTGTTTTTGCTCCTCTTTTCATCTTCACCTCATTAAACCCGATTTACTCAGCAAGCATAGCCATGCTTATCGGCGGAATCTCAACCATGTTCTGCAGACCAGACCTGAAGAAAAAGATATTTTTTAGCGGAATATTGTTTTTATGTTTGTATTTCCTATTTTTCTTATCATTTAACATTATTTATCCTAATGCGGTTGATTCATTTTGGAATATTTCTGCTTTAACTGGAATCTTAATTCTTGGAGTTCCATTAGAAGAATTGATATTTGCGTTTACATTTGGAATGCTTTGGAGCAGTTATTATGAGCATTTAAAGTGGTTCAAATTGATTAAAGATGAATAAGATGGAAAAGTTTAATGAAGTGGTTGTTGCATTAAAAGAGATTATCACAGATCCTTTTATTAAAAGATGTGAGTATTGTAGAAAAAGATTAAAGAAAGATGAAGGCATAGTGAGAGTCGTTTTAGTTTATTGGGCTCGAGTGGAAAGATGGAAAAATTTCTGTAATGCGAAACACGCAGACATTTATGAAAAGAAAGTTGGCGAATATTGGGGTACAGATAAGATTGGGACATGTTGCGAATAAAATACAGAAAATTAGACTATATTAATTTTATTCCCTTTAATATTTATTGAAAATAAAGTTATAAAGATTATATAATTTCTTACAAAATTTCCTTTTAAATAGTATGGCGGAACTAGTTCCGCAAAAGCGCATATATAATTTGATTTCTTGAAAAAATCATGGAACACGAAAAACATCATGCCGAAGAGCATGATAACATGAAAGGAGGGAAAAAGTCCAACACAGAGACTACCGTGCAGTATGTTATAATTGCAGTGCTTGCAATCTTGCTTATATATAGTGGAGTCAAGATTTATGGGGTAGGCAATAATAATGTATCTGGAAACGTTGCTACAGGTATAGGAACAGTTTCTGCTTTAGATGTATTACCAAAAGGAGCTCCTGATATATATGGAGGCGAGCTTGGAGTATCATATAATGATGTCTCTGCAAGCAATCCAAGTTTGGCAGATGTTACTATGCAAAAACTAGCGCAATACGAAGATATGCAATTAGATAATGCAACCATGACTCGTTATATAAAAATTGGAAGCTCTATAGCGTGTGAATATTGTTGCGGTGCTAAAACGCTTGTCTTTAGCAATGGAGAGAGAGCTTGTGGATGTGCTCATAGCTATGCTATGAGAGGATTAGCAAAATATTTGCTGACAAAACATCCTGATATGACTGATGAGCAGATTTTGAATGAACTAGGAAAGTGGAAAGTTTTATTCTTTCCAGGAGTTCATGAAAAGAAAGCTGGGGTATTGAAGGCAAATGGAGTTGATTATACTAATCAGAACTTAGGGTATGTCTATCTTGCTTCAAACATGTACAGAGGCGCAGAGAATCAGGCAACTACAAGCGCTACGGGAAGCGGAGGTAGTCAGATGGTTGGAGGATGCTAATATGGGACTTTTATTTTTATTTTTCCCTTTAGCATTAATTAAATATATGGAGAAGAAAAATGGATTGCTGTAATACAAAACAAAACATAAAAAACGAAAGTAAAGAAGAAAGCATGAAAGGAGGTAAGAGCATGGTAGAAGTAAAGAAAAACATGATGCTATGGATAGTTATAGGAATATTAGTGATAGCAACAATATTCCTGACGTTTAGAGCTTCCTCAATAGGAACAGGAGCAGCACAATCAACTGCATCAGCAGCTAGAACTGCCGCGTCAACCACATCTAGTGGCATGGTCGGAGGATGCTAATAACAAAATGGAGATAAAGAAAAACACATTGATGTGGATTGTCATTGGAGTGCTGTTTTTATCAGTACTCTTTTTGACATACAAGGCATCAGCTATAGGAAAAGCTAGTACTACTGGTAATGCCCTAGATACAACTGGCTGGTCAGAAAACGAAAAGATGAACTATGATATGCATGGAACCGTTCCTGCAAGACTTCAGGGGAAAGTAAGTGCATCTAGTGCGTCAAGCGGAACAGGAATGGTTGGAGGATGCTAATATGGGACTTTTATTTTTATTTTTTTAATTTATTATTTTGAAAAAATATAAAGAGAAAGGAAGAAAATGAATATACAAAACAGACAAGAGAATAATATCAAGAGAAATAGTCGCGCATATAAAATATTAGGGTTGTTGCTAATACCTTTATTGAGTCTAATTGTAATTATCCCAAATGTTATGGCTCATTGTCCTCTTTGCACTGCAGCTACGATTATGGGGGTAGGAGTAACAAGATCATTAGGATGGGATGATTCAATTGTTGGAGTATTTGTGGGAGCAATGATTGTTTCTTCTGCACTTTGGGTTAATAATATATTCAAAAAGAGAAACATTGGCGGTAATCCATTTTTAAGAATTGGTAGCATAACTGTTGCTACATTTGTTCTTACTATATTGAGCTTTTATTATGCTGGTATATTTGGTCCAGCTAATACCTATAGAATATTTGGAATGGAAAAGATAATTTTTGGTTCTATTTCTGGAGCAATAGTTTCATTTGCAATTTTTTTCGCAAGTAATGAAATAAAGAGGAGAAATGAAGGAAAAGTCTTATTCAATTATCAAACTATGACTCTTACTTTCGGAGTGCTGATACTCAATGCTTTAATATTTTGGATGGTGTTCAAATGAAAACTAAAAACTTTGTCAAGACAACATCTGAAATAAGAGAAAAGAATGAGTTAGACCTATCAGCAGGAGAAGACCTAAGCATAGCTTTAATGAACATTGTTAGTTTAGAAGAGCACTCCTTTTTTAGTTTTGTAAAAACGCAGGATGAAAAGTTTCTTGAGATATTAGAAACATGTAGAGAATTAAGAAAGATACTTCTTGCTAAACTAGTTAAGAAAGACGATAGTGAAACGTGGTGTATGAGCAAGCATCTTTTAGCGTCTAGCATGCGATTATATGAAGTAGGGAATAGATATCTGCATGAGAAAAAGATGGAAGAAGCAAAACAGTCATATAATGATGCAGCAGAACTTTATGCTTTATTCTGGAAACTTAATCTTGGAGATAAATCTGAAGAGTCTCTCTCAAAGAATTCAATCAACTATAATGCACAAGAAAAGAAGAGTATCTTTTCCGGAATTAAAAAACTATTGGAATGTTGTAAAGAATGAAAGAGTATCATTATAATTACTTGTGGATAGGGATATTTATAATTTCCATAATTGGAACTTTCTTTTTAATTAAATTAGCTTATGCAAATCCATTAGATCTTCCTAACTATGCTTTTACTAAGCCAGATATAAAAGAGGCATATTCTTTTGCAAAACTGGATAGCAATAAACTAACAGGACTACCCTGTAATTGTGGATGTGGGAGCGATGCAGTAGGTCATGGGGGAAGGTTGCATTCAAGAGGATTGATAGATTGTTTTATGCAAGGTGAAATCAATAATGGTGGTCAGTGGGATAGTCATGCGAGTGAATGTGGATTATGTTATGAGGATGCTCTAATTGCTAAAAATCTTTATGCGCAAGGAAAGACAAAAGAAGATGTCAAAGGAGCATTAGAAGCAAAATATGCTACACAAATAATAAGTAACGATACCGTATATGGGGTGAATTAAAATGAATCATGAAGAAAAAAACAATCATACAAGCCATATGTGGATGATGGTTTTTGCATGCGGAGGAGCATTTTTATTAATTTTAGTGCTTCCGCTTTTTGGAGTATCTAAGAATTGGTCTACTGGTATTGCCATAGTCGTAATGGTTGGTCTCCATTTATTGATGATGAGAGGACATTCAGGTTATAGTCATTCTGAACATAACCAGCGCAAAGGAGGTGCAAGGTGAACTGTTGTCAAAATAAAAATGGTTCTTCTTCAGTTAAAATTAATCAAGAAGAAAAGAAGAAGGCATCTTGGAGGACTATAGTTATGGTGATAATTATTTTTGTATTACTGGTTGTTAGCTCACTTAGCATTATGTATCACTAAAATGCAAGTTAATGGTAAAGCATTACTTTATGGAACATTAGCAGGATTCGGTATCTTGGCATTTTACATCGCTGTTCTCACACTTTTTCAGAGTTATGGATTTGCATTATATGAGTTTAAGAGTCTATGGATTTGGCTTGTTCCATTGGCTATAGGTTTCGGAGCTCAAATTGGGTTATACAAGTCTATTAAGCATGATGCGACTGTGAATAGAGGCATAGCTACGTCTGGAACTCTTTCTGGAGGATCAATGATTGCTTGTTGCACACATTATTTATTAAATATAATTCCCTTTATAGGCATAACTGGTTTGAGTGTGTTTAGTTCATTCTTAATGACTTATCAAAAAGTATTTTTCTCGATGGGGATCGCATCAAGTATAGCGGGGATTGCATTAATGTTATATCATAAAAGAAAAATGAAAATGGGTGCATGTTAGATGGAAGAATCAAAAGATACAATACATATTAATGGAAAGGTAATTGCCGTAATTGTTATCTTGTTGCTATTAATAGTTAGCACCCTTGGAATGTTTTTTCTTAATGGGAGAACTACTTCATCTTCATCAGATTCTATGATAGGATATAATGAAAATAGCGGATTAACAAGTAATTCAATGGATGATAAATATGGCAATTTGCCTGAAAAATGTAGACTTCCTGCAGGACAAGATGTAAATTCGTGGAAGGAACATCTCGGGCATCACGCAGAAACACAAGACTGTCTGAAATATTTTAAATAAGATGGAAAAAGAAATTAACTTCGTAATAAAGAAAGGAGTTTATTGCAGCTGGTGCGTTGATCTTATGAAGAAAACTCTCAATCAGCATTTTGCACTTAAAGAGATTGATGTAGATGTAGTGAAAGAAAAAGTCCATTTGATAACCTACAAAAGAGTTAGCCCAAAAAGTATAATTATCTTTTTAAAAAAGAGAGGCTATCATCTGATTGAGGAAGATGACGAAGATGAATAAAGGTAATAAGAAAGGTTTTATTAATTAGGTGTTAATCATAATTTCATGAAACCTCGTTATTTAGGGATAGCGATAATAGCAATAAGCATTATTGTTTTAGCTAGTCTTTTTTATCTTAATAATATCTTGAGCAAACAAAGTTTAGAAAATTGCGTAGAGTCTTGTAAATTACAAAAAGATAGTTCTTGCTCTATAGAGTCGTGTAAGGTCAATGGGCAGCACAATGATCATGAGAAAATTATTTCGGCTCTTGAAATATTAGTTGCATTTTTGGGAGGGATAGGCTTCTATCTTTTATTAACAAAAGCAGAAAAGATAATTGAACAGAAGAAATATGACCTAACCAAATTAAGCTCAGAGGAAAAGAAAGTATTCTTTTTCATCAAAGAAAATAAAGACAAAGGAGTTTATCAGAGCAATGTTGTCGAGCATTTTAACTTTCCTAAGTCAAAAGTCTCAAGAATTTTAGATAAATTAGAACAAACAGAAATTATTGAAAGAAAGAGAAGAGGGATGACAAATATCATATTTCTAAAATAGATTCAACTAGTATATGAAAGAAAGATTTATATATTAGAATATTCTAATATCTACATGAGAGAAATATATAAACTTCATGCCGAGATGTGTAAAGTCTTTTCTAATTCAATTAGATTAGAGATTCTAAACCTTTTAAGAGATAGAGAGAGGTCTGTAACAGAACTTATAGAAAAAACCAAACTGACACAGGCAAACATCTCTCAACACTTATCTATCATGAAATCTAAAGGAGTAGTCGTATCAGACAGAAACGGAAAGAATATTTATTACAAACTTTCAAATCCCAAAATCATTAAAGCGTTTGATATTATTAGAGAGATTTTATCCGAGAGGTTAGAAATGGATAGAAAATTGTTATT
>JAUSKH010000058.1 GCA_030647095.1 Nanobdellota archaeon
TTGGGGAGAACCGGGAGAAATCTACAGCAGACTCCAGCTTAAAAGCTGGAGATTTCTCACGTGTATTAAACATCTGTTTAAATAGATTTGCCATCATTCAGGAAAAAGTTAAATTTAAATAAACTCTAGTCCTTTTGATAAGATGAGAAGAATAAAAAGAGGTAAAGCTTCAGACGTTGTTATGGACATTCCACTTTTACATAAAAAGGGTCTTATAAAACTTCCAGATCCTCCTAAACTCCCAAAAAATGTAAGACTCACAGAAGGTTTTATAGATTTCTCTGCAGATATAGAATCTTCTAGCGAAGATTCTCAAAACCCAATTCAATCTTCTTCAAGCCAATTAGAATCTTCCCCCACTACTTCAAATCCTTTCGATATGCTTAACAGTTTAGCATCAAGTAATTCATCATCACAGTCTATTCCAGCAATACCTGATTTTGATTCTTCATCCCCTTATAATTCACACCCTCACCAAGATTTAGCTCATCTAAAAGTAAAACTCGAAGATCTCGAATATAAATTAGAACGTTTCCTAGAAAGATTGGAAGCTATAGAATCTAAGTTGGTATAATTTAATTTAGATTAATAACTATAAAATAACAATAAAACAAATATTTAAAAACCAATAATATATGCTTACTTATTATGAAAAATCTTTATTTGGTAGGAACAGTTCATATTGATATAGAAGGACCAAGGAGGTTAGAAGGAATACTTAGAGATATTTCTCCAGATACACTTGCTTTAGAGTCTCATAAAGATAGGGAAAATTTAGTGAGCTTAAGAAAGAGTCCTGAAGAAGAAGAAAGAGAAATAGACCAAATACTTAATGAAACTGGATTAACATTAACTCCAAAACAAAAGAGCATAGCATTAGAAAGTGGAAGAATTTTAAATTCTTTTATGGGATATGAATCAAGAACCTGTAATAAATATGTTCAAGACAATCCAAAAACAAAATTAGAATATATTGACCTCTCAGTTTTTAAAAATGGTAGACAAGAATTTATTGATGGTTACACGGCAGCAACTAGGGGACTATTTGAAGAAATGGTTAAAACTCCAGAATTAAAAGAACCTTTTTTAGAATTATTGAATAGGGGAAAAGATGAATTTATTCAAGCATCACAAGAAGGATTTAATGAGATGTATAAAAATGCAGAAATGATGGAAGAATTAATAGAGTTGTTAAGAGACCCAAAAACTTTTGATATGTATATAAAAAAATTACCTACAAATGCCGTCCAAGCACTTAAGCAAATTTACAATCCAAAAAGAGATGAATCAATGGCCAATAGAATAAATCAATTATACAATAATGGTTCTCATAAATTAGTAGCAGTAGTTGGATTATTGCATATGCCAGGATTAAAATCTAGACTTTTAGACTTGGAGCCAATTACAATGACCTTAGCTGATTATGATAAGAACCAAAGCTCTATATACGATTAACAAAGATAAAGAGATTGTCTAAATCTTCTTCACAACCGACAATCTCTAATTGTCAAATCGACAACACAGCAAGCTGTCTGGTATTACAGAGAATTAGGATAATTGAGTTACATTTAGTTCCTAATTCTCTGTCTGGAGACAGCAAGATTTATTTGGGACTTTAAATCTTGGGTGCTCAAGATGCAATGCCTCAAGCATCTTGACAATTCGAATGAGTGGTAGCACAATCAACCGAATTCTCCATAACCCAATTTGACAATCAAAAAGTCCTTGCGTTTACCTCGGCTTAAAAGCCGAGGTTTGTTCGGGACTTTTGGATGCTCAAGATTGCATTCATCCATGCACTAAAGTGTATAGTTTTCTGCATCAGCAATCTTGACATAACCTTAAATATCCTTTTTACTTTCTGTAAATATGAAAGACCTGTCCAAAGAAATAAAGGCTTATGCTCTTAAAAACGCCCTGGAATTCGGTAAAGCAGACCCTTCAAGAATTCTCCCAAAACTATTCCAACATGGCTTAGAAAAATCCGAAATAAAAGAAATAATTCCTAAAATCACTGCAACAATTAAAGAAATCAATTCTCTATCTACTGCAGAAAAAGAAAAGCAGTATACTGAATATAAAAAACTCGTTATAATAAAAGAAGAGAAACCACATGAGTTACCAGAACTTCCCAATGTTAAAGGAGCAGTAATAACAAGGTTGCCTCCAGAACCTTCCAAATATCTTCATTTAGGACATGCTTTATCTTTTATTCTGAACTCTATCTATGCTAAAAGATATAATGGAAAATGCCTACTTCGCTTTGAAGATGCAAATCCTGAAAAAGTATCTCAAGAGTATGTAGACGCAATTCTAGACGACATAGACAACTACTTAGAAATCAAATACGAAAGTATAAAATACGTCTCAGAAGACATGCCTCTTTTCTATAAGTACGCGGAAAAAATAATTAATTCTGATAATGCTTATATGTGTTTTTGCGATCGTGAAAAAATGCAAAAACTTAGGTTTGAAGGTAAATCCTGTGAATGCCATAAAAATCCTATTAAAAAGAATAAAGAAGAATGGGAAAAATTTTTAGAAGGTAAATATATGAAAGGCGAAGCAATTCTTAGATTAAAAGGAGATATGAAAAGTAAGAACTATGTTATGCGTGATCCAGTAATATTCCGCGCAGTAGCTGAAAAACATTTTATTCATGGAAACAAGTATAAAATATGGCCAATGTACGACTTCTATAATCCTATAGAAGACAGTATTATGGGTATAACCCACATCTTGCGCTCTAATGAATTTGAAACTAGAGTAGAGCTTCAGGACTACATAAAAGACTTACTTAAACTAAACAAGCAAACTATTATTCAATATGGAAGATTCACAGTAATAGACACTACAACAAAAGGCAGGGAAATAAGAGACCTAATAAAATCAGGTGAATATATTGGCTGGGATGATCCTAGATTAGTCACATTAAAAGCATTAAGAAGAAGAGGGATAACAAAAGAAGCCCTTTATGAATTAACAAACCAAATGGGTCTTTCAAAAAAACAAGTCAATCTTGACTTTGACATGATTGCCGCAATAAACAGAAAAATAATCGATCCTATAGCAAATCGTTATTCCTTCGTAAAAGACCCAGTAGCTCTAAAGATAAAAAACAGACCAAATCTAAAAACTATAAAAGTTCCTATCCACCCTGATAAAAAAGAAACTAGAACAATAAACGTAGACACAGAAACAATCTTTATCTCAAAAGAGGACTTTAAAAAATTCAAAGGTAAAGAAATAAGGTTACTCCACCTATATAATATCAAATTAGGCAATAAAGATGACTCTGCAGACTTCGTCTCTTTAGAAAATAAGGACATACCAAAAATAAACTGGGTCTCAAAAGGCGTTCAATGCACTATCCTAATGCCAGACTGTTCCCTCACAACAGGGCTTGCCGAAGAGGCTATCGAAAGATTAAAAAAGGGTAAACTCCTTCAATTTGAAAGACTTGGATTCGCAAGATTCGACAATAAAAAGAAAGGAGTATATGAAACTTGGTTTGCACACAAATAATATTTATTATCATAGAGGTGAAAGGGGGTATAAAATAAGAAAAAATGATAACTCTTCTAAAAAAGAGAACTAATAAAAAAGGATTAAGTGACGTCGTAGCAACTGTGCTTATAGTCTTACTTACTTTGGCTGCAGTAGCAGTTATCTGGACATTTATCCGCCCATTATTCACAACAACTGGTGCGCAAATCGATGCCCAAGGACAATGCTTATTATCTGAAATAAGACCGACAGTGTGTACTCTAACAGCAACAACTGCAATTGTAACTGCACAATTTGTTAAAGGAGATGATCCAATAAAACTGAAGATAGTAGTACAAGACTCTAATGGTAATAGAGACGTTACTGGTCCACTAAACGGACCATCAACAATACTTGGTACTATTCCTAATACTGTAACACTTGATAAGGTAGTAAATATCGCTGCAAACAAACCAATCATAGCAAAAGTAGCTCCTGTTGTTAAAGACTCAAACGGAAATGACTATGTTTGCGAAGAAGGGACAGTAATTGTAACTTGTGCTTAATCAAAAAAGATATTTTATTTTTTTAAT
>JAUSKH010000061.1 GCA_030647095.1 Nanobdellota archaeon
AAGCTCCAAAAAAGAAAATCTCTCATTGTCAAATATCGGTTTTCCAACAAGCAAATCTCCAATCCTTAATTTGAATGCAATATTTCTTTTGAATTGAGTTTGTTCAGCCATCTTTTTAATTTTCCTTCTTCTTATTTTTGAAAAGTTATTGTGTTTATAAAAATTGTTGTATTATAATTTAACAAAATATATCTACTTTGTGTAAGCGAGTAAGTTCAGTAGTTATTATTTCTCATAAAGCGAAACTTTTATACACTCAAAATACTATGATATTTTATGGCATTAAAATATCTAAAAAACAAAAACGAGAAAGATAAAATAAGGAAAGATGAATCAGTTGTAATGGAAGCTGTGGGGATTTGGGAGATGAGCGATGCGGAAGCAGAGAAGTTTATGAAGGATGTAAGGAATGGCTGGAGAAAGGTAGATATTTAATATTTTTAATATTACATCTCAAGTCGTTATTATTTTTTCTTTTTCTGTTATTATAACTGTATGCTCTGCTTGGGCTACTATTCCTTTATTTTTTTCTATTAACTGGGAATAGTTATGTAGTAAACCTGCTTCTTCTATTCTTTTTATCGCGAGAAGTGCGCGAGAACCAAATTTTTTATAAAGCCAGCGTGAGCAAAATGGAAGAGTTTGATATTCTTCTTTTATGAATTGTAAAACTTCTCTGGCGAAATTATCCCTTACATTTCCTTCTTTCATTAGATGATAAATTCCAGAGGGTTTGCCGTCTTTTACTATTCCTAATCCATTTGTTGTAAAAGGTTCTATTGCATAGATACCTGGCTCTATAGTTTTAAGACTTGAATTGCTATAATTTGGAATAGTTATACCTGCATGTAAGTCATAAATCTCTATTGAATGTCCTGAAAGGTTTTGTATTGGGATTACTTTGTAAGAGCTAATTGTTTTTTCTATGATTGTTCCTATTTCATTTAAAGAGACTCCTAAATTTATTTTTTCTGTTGCTTTTTCAAGCGCTGCTTCGGCTGCATCTATTAGTTTTTTATTTTGTTCTGAATTTTCAAGGTCGAGAGAAAAAGCAGTGTCTGCAATAAAACCTTCTATATGAACGCCTATATCTACTTTTAATAGACCGTGAGCTTTTTCTGTGTCATTGAATGAAGGAGTTGCATGTGCCGCTATTTCGTTTATAGAGAGATTTACTGGAAAAGCAGGGAGGCAACCTAGATCAATGATTTTCGCTTCAATTTTTTCTGCTATTTCTAGTAAAGGAGTATCTTTTTTTATGAAAGAACGAGCGTATTTTTTTACTTCTTTTGTGATTTCACCTGCTTTCTTTAATTTTTCAATTTCTTCTTTTGTAAACATTGATGATTTTTCTAGTTCTGTATTTTTGTTCTTTTGATCTTTTGATGGTGGTATTTTAGGAGATTTTTTTGCTGTTGAGGGAAGATTGCCTTTTGTTCTGCCATCATCTCCGCCGTAGTGTTTTTCTGTCATTTTAGTTAGTGGAGGTGGGGGTTTATATAGGGTTTGTTTTTCTAAAAAATATGGCTAAATACTCAATAATTCACAAGGCAATTTTAGGTTGTGATATAAGCGTTCTGGTTTCCCATGAAATTGGTTTAAAGGGAATTGATTTTATTAAACAGAGAATGGAGATGAGAAATAAAGGTGCATTTCTTTTGAATCCTTGGCAGTATTTTTCTATGAGAAGACACTCTCTTTTGAAAAATCTTGAATTAAGAGGCGCAGTTTATGTGCCTCAGAAAAAAGCCGCTTAGTTATTGCTATTGTAAATAGTTTTTTGAGTTTGAGATTTAATCTGCCTTTCTTTTGGAATATAATTGAGTATTTTATTTCCTGTTGATTTACCTGTGCCTACAAGATCTTCTTGGTATTGTAGGACTACAAAACCTTCCTGGGCTTCTATTTCTAGGTCGTTTCCTCGGATCCAGGAATTTAATTGCTCTTCGTTTATTTTTACTATGTTTTTTGTTATTTGATCTTTTAATATGGGGAGAGCATCAAAATTTATTCTTGCAGGACCATCTCTTTTGCTTAAAATGTATAAACCCATTGTTTCTACTCTAACTATGTGGGCTAATTGTGTTATTTCATCTTTGCTTAAATTTCCTGAATAAGCTCGTATTTTTTGTTTTCCTACTTCTAAGAGCAGAAAAGGAAGTTCTTCTATACCATATGCTTCTTTTATTTCTTCTACTAGTTTCTTTTTTTCTGATGATCTTAGGAATTGTGGTCTCATTTTATTTCCTCCATTAGAGTCATTTTACATACGAAAAAGCCTTCGCTATCATTATCATGAGGGTAGATACGGCAGGATTTTTGTACTTCTTTATGGAATGAATCATTTTTCCAGGCAGTTATTCCAGGACGACATTTTAAAGGGAGTGTGAAAGATTCTATTTTAACAGGGAAATTTTTAACAGCAAAATCTATTACAGATTCATCTTCTTCTGGACTATGAGTGCAAGTTGAATATACTAAAGTTCCTCCCTTTTTTAAGCATTTTAGTGCAAAGGCAATAAACTTTTTTTGTTGGCGAGAGAATTTTTCTATTACTTTTGGATTCCACATAATAAATGTTTTTGGTGAGCTTCGTAAAGTTCCTTCCCCTGAACAGGGAGCATCAAGAAGTATTTTGTCAAACTTAAATTCTGATTTTGATAGTTTTGCACATAAACCTATAGCGTCCTGGCGGGTTATTATTGTATTTGTTACTCCACAACGCTCTAGGTTTGAGGATAGAATTTTTATGCGATCTATTTTTAAATCGTTTGCTATTATTGTGCCTTTATTTTCCATTTTTGCTGCTATTTGTGTTGTTTTTGAACCAGGAGAAGCACAAAGGTCTAAGATTAGTTCATCTGGTTTTGGTTCTAGAGCTATGGCAGACATCATAGAAGAAACTTCTTGAACATAATAGTAACCTAAGAGGTGTTCAAGAGCATTTCCTAATTCTCCTGGACCAAGATCTTGGGTAATAAGCATTATTTCAGGATGTTTTGGAAAGGGTTGTATGACTTTCCATTTTTTTTGGAGTTTTGTAAGAAGTTCCTTTGTAGAAATTTTTAGAGTGTTACATCTGATAAAGCTTTGAGGTCCTGTATGCACTATTTTCTCAAAATTATCAAAGTCTTCTTTGTCAGGAAGAAGAGATTGCATTCTTTCTTTGAAAAGAGGCTTCATTTCGTATTTGTAGGCTTTTTGTTCAGGTTCCATTTTTATAAAGAGGTAAGGAGGGTTTTAAGGTTGGCGGTTTGGATAAGACAGAAGAAATTATTCTTTCTTAAAATCTGTATTACTAGATACTGCTCCGGGAATATCAAGCCAGTCCTTTTTAGTTCTTACGCGCTCATTTAAACTCCAAGCTTCTTCTAAGAAATGAGGACGATATCCGTGCTTTCTTGCTAGATATATAAGAGCATTTAGGTCTTTTGGAAAGCATTTACCACCAAAACCTTTTTGTCCGTCTGGACCAGGAACGTCTAAATTCCTGCCTATTCTTTTGTCAGATAGGGCTGCATTTTTTATTATATCATAATTAATTCCTAGAGCTTCGCAGATGTTGTATATTTCATTTGCACCTGCAATTTGGAGCGTGAGTAAAACATTTCTTGCATATTTTATCATTTCTGCTTCCTTTCTTTTTACAATAGTATATTTTGCATCTGGGAAAATAGGTTTGTATACACTGAGTAATTTTTCTTCTGATTCTTTATCTTCTACACCAAGAACAACTTCATCTGTTTTTAGCATATCTCCTAAAGCATGTTTTTCTCTTAAAAATTCTGGATTGAATGCAAATTTGAATGGATATTCTTTAGCAAAAGAATCAGTGGTGCCTGATACTGCTGTAGACCTTATCGTTATTAATAAATCAGCAGGGTTTCTTTTTACTTTATCCGCTACTTCTTTGAGAAGTCTTAGGGAATGATGCATTGGGCTGTAATCTATTTCTCCGCTTGGTTTCATAGGTGTAGGAACACAGATAAATACTACCTCTGCATTTTTTACTAATTCTTCTATATGTTGTTGTGTGGTATACGGATTTTTGTATCTATCATAAGGTAGAATCTCATGTGCTTTTGATAACACTTGTGCTGTTGTGCCTCCGACAAAGCCCATTCCAATTATTCCGATTTTCATTATATCTTAAGAGAATTGTTGTTTTTAAAGATTCTTTTACTTGACAATAGGTTTCAATACATACTTTAGGTCAAATTGCTGAGTGATATAGCAAAGATATTTAACACTCTTTGATTATTTTAGCTTATGAAGGTATATTTTATGAGGCATGGACAGACTAGCTATAATGTTAAGAATTTGATAAATGGAGATGTTAAAAAGAGAATTGGAATAACAAAGCTAGGCAGGCAGCAGACTTTGGAAGCTACTAGAAAATTAAAGAATGTGAAATTCGATGTGATATTTATTTCAGAATTTTGGAGAACTAAGCAGACTGCGGAGATTATCAATAAGTATTATGGCTTGCCATTTATTATTGATTACAGGATTAATGAAATTAATATGGGTTTTGAGGGAAAGGATATAGAGGAATATAGAGCTATAAAAAATGTGTCGAAAGTTAGTAAGTTTAGATTTAAGATAAATGGAAGAGAGTCCTTTAGTGATTTAAAGATTAGAGTTGGTAAATTTCTTAATGATTTAAAGAAGGAAAATTATGAAAATGTTTTAGTAATCACGCATGAGTCTGTTGTTCAAATGGTCTTTTCTATTTTAAATGGACTTTCAGGAGAGGAAGCGATGGGTATAAATATTGGGAATTGTGAGATTCTTAAGTTTGAGATTTATAGATACAGAGAATTAGAATAATTAAGTCATCATTAGTTCCTAATTCTCTGTCTGGAGACAGCAAGATTTATTTGGGACTTTAAATCTTGGG
>JAUSKH010000068.1 GCA_030647095.1 Nanobdellota archaeon
CTGTTAAGTAAACCATAAATGGTAACATCTCAAGTTTCTAACTAAAAACTGAGAAAGAAAGTTATTTATACTCAAAAATATCCTAATTTGTGTTCTCTCTTTTCTTTTCTCTCTTAAGAGGATGGAGACCGACGGTAAAGCTAAGAAATAAATCATCCTCTTACGTAATTAAATTCATGCAACTTTTCATTTGAAAGGGGTGTAAAAGAAAAGTTGCTCAAGACAACTTTATCATGAAATTGAAACCTGAGCAACGCCTATTACTAGGTAAGTTGTCAAGGACAGAAGTACCTAAAAAGCTTTTGATGACCTCTTTTTGTGTTTCCAGAAAGACAGTTTGGTACTGGGGAAAGGAAAATCTTCATTATGTGGGTGATTTACCTAGAGCAAATCATAAGTTTAAGATAACTCTTGAAACAGAAATAACAATAATTGCTTTTAGAAACACCTTTGGATATGGTTGTGCAAGGATTCAGCAAAGATTATTCTGTGCTCCAGATTTCGAGCTTGAACAGCTCGAAATAAAAGTTCAAGGTGTTGAACTATCGAGACAATCAATAAATGAAATACTTAGGAAATGGGGAATTAATGGGTACAGAAAAAAGAAGGGCAAGGCATGGAAATTCTTTAGGGCAAAATATGCAAATGAATTATGGCAAATTGATTTGAAAGAGTTTAAATTTAACGGGATAAAATATTATCTTTTGGTTTGTATCGATGATTATTCTAGATATATTTTGTTGTTGCAGTTGTTTGATCATTGCCCAACAACAAACGATTTAACATCTGCAATGCAGACGTTACCAATAAAACCGCTAATGATTTTATTTGATAATGGTGGACAGTTCAGAGAGCAATGGAAAACTTGGTGCATCGAGCAAGGAATTGAGCCGAAAGCGGCTCATCCATACTATCCGCAGGATAAAGGAAAAGTTGAGAGAACAATACAAAATATAATTCATGAATTTATAGTGCATCTTGTTCATTTTCCAATGTTTTTCGATAAATTGGAAAATTACCGAAAATGGTTTAATGAAGATAGATTTCATAGGGGTGTAAAAGATTATCCAGCAAGGCTATTTGTTACTTTGTAGACTTGACTTAACAATTAGTTATAATTTATAAGCATTGTGTATAGAAGTCTTTAACTTATTAGGTTATTATATAAATCCGAATTGCGGAAACTAATTTTTAAAGAGATAGCGAAAACTATAAAAGCACTTATGTACTAATGCTTTTATGGAAACAGTCACTTTATCTAAGGATAAATATGAAGAATTAATGAAGAAGGCGGCTTTAGGCGATGACCTCTTAATCAAACTTATTAGAGGACTTGAAGACATAAGAGCTGGAAGAATTAAGCGCTGGGAAGGTCTTGAGTCAGTTAAGGATTGTTGAGCTTCTTTTTGATTTCTTCTTTATAAAATGGAATAAGGGATTTTATGTTATCAATAACTTGTTGTTGATTTTTCTTATCACTTAGGGCTACTACAAATACTATAACATGTTCCTCATAGATTAGGTAATAAAAGCGATGATTCTTTACTTTCTTTTCTCTAAAAAATTCATATCCAAGAGGCTTTCCTACGAAGGGATTAACCTTTAGTTGTGATATTTCTTTATCTATTTGAATTTTAATTGAATTATCGAGTTTCTTAAAATCACGTTCAAATTCTTCGGTAACATATATATTATACTCTTTTTCCACTACTGAGTAAATTATTTGAGATATATAAACTTTCCATCTTTTTATTCTTTCTTTATTAACAGAGAGATAATACCCAAATCTTTCCCTTTCTATAGGGAAAGATTAGGTTAGTGTTTTTAACAGTTTATCGCTTTATTTGATTTTTATACTATTGGGTGTGGCTGGGCTGATATCGATAACGATAACGATAACGATGTAGATCAAGATGATTTTGGAAGCATACAACGTTGCTACACTGGTTCAACTGAATTTGCAGTTGATCTGAATTGCGGAAACTAATTTTCTTTACAGTGGGGTTAATTATTTAAAGCAATAAAATATATAGATAATATGGAAAAGCAGATTTTAGATTTTAATGTTATAATAGAACAGGATGAGGATGGAATTTATCTAGCCAAAGTCCTAGAAATTGAGGGATGTTATACTCAAGGGAAGAATCTTCAGGAAGTTTTGGAAAGGATTAAAGAGGCTATTGAAGTCTGTTTGGAAGCTGATAAAGAAGAAGTAACTCCAATGAGATTTGTTGGAATTCAAAGAGTTCAAGTAACAAAACCGCAATTGATTTAAAATGGTAAAACTTGTTCCAATTTCTGGAAGAGATTTTTGTAAACCCTCGTGAAATCCTCTACCTTTAGGTAGAGGTTAGTGGATTATGAAGATTTCCCGGGTCTCACAAAACCACGAACCCGAAGGGTTTTGTGATATTCTTGAGAAGCTTGGTTTTGAAAAAATTTATGAGGGGAGTCATGTAAGATTTAAACATTCTGATGGTCGTAGAACAGTAATACCTGTGCACGGAAATGAAGCATTAGGAAAGGGACTAATAAGCGAAATATTGAGGCAAATTAAAATGAGTAAAGAAGAATATGATTTGCTTAGACAAGAAGTTTAAATGGATGATATTATAAGGGTTGTTGTGGAAACTGATTTTCTTTAAAGAAATGCAAACGAAAAATATAAAAGCAGGCTTTTGATATTATTACTATGGAACGTGAGACAGTAGTTATTTCGCGAGAGGAGTACGAAGAGCTTAAGAAACTTAAAGAAGTTGATAAAGAACTTCTAACAGATATAGCTAGAGGTATAAAAGATATTCTTCAAGGTAAGATAAAAGAAGTTTAGATTTCTTTTAATCTTCTTTCAATTTCGTCTTTATAGACATCAAGATTCGCCTTTATCAGGTCTATTTCATGCTGTTGGGCTTTTTTGTTTGTGATAGTTACCATAAAAATACATTTATGTTCTTCATATACAAGAAAGATTACTCTTTTACCATTAAACTTCTTTTCTCTAAAGAATTCATATCCAAGAGGTTTTCCTGAGAATGGTTGCTCTTTCAACGCTTGCTCAAATCTTACAACTCTGTCTTGTTCAGATTTATCAAGCTTTTGTAGTTTTTTATCGTACCAATCAGAACGAAAAACTCTATACATATAGCCATGAATTAGTTATAATTTATAAGCATTGCGTATAGAAGTCTTTAATACACGTGAGAAATCTCCAGCTTTAAAGCTGGAGTCTGTAGATTTCTCCCGGTTCTCCCCAAACCAAGACAAACCCGAAGGGTTTGGTGATCTTATTAGGTTATTATATAAATTCGAATTGTGGGAATTGATTGATTTTCTTTTATAATTAGATTTTATCTAACAAGACCATTATAATTTTTTGATATGTAATATGTGATATATTATATAATATTAATTAGTGAAAGATGGTTTATTGTTATATGATATGAGTAACATAGCATATAATAGAAAAGCTTAAATATGCGATATATGTTATATAATATGATGGAAGGAGATATAAAGCAAATATTGATTGATAATTCTAAAGAGTATTATAAGAATGCATTAGACGCAAAGAAGAGAAGCGAATATAATACTGCGGTAACTTTGTTTTTTAAAACACTATCCTCTTTGGCTGATTTGTATATTCTTATTAATGAGGGTAAAATTCCGAGTAGCCATACTGAACGATTTAGAATTCTTGAATTAAATTATCATGAAATCTATGAAATCCTTGACAAAGATTTTCCATTTTATCAGGATAGTTACAGAAATAAATTAGATAAAGAAACTTGTGAGGTTTTGGAGGAAGATGTCAAAAGATTATTTGATAAAGTTAAGATCAAAGTTTAAGGAATTTGCAAAGATATACGGAGTTCTTGATATTATTTTATATGGTTCTAGTGTGAAGGGAAAGTTAAATCCTCAAGATTTAGATTTACTGCTAATTTTTAATAATCTGACTTTAAAAGAAAGATTAGATACATTAGGAAAATTTAAGAAACTATTGTCAGGCGTAAAAGGTAATTTTGATGTGAAAACAATTAATCTTATAGAGTTATTTGATAAAAATCTTTTATCTAGGCAGGGCATTTTAATTGAAGGTTATAGTTTAATTAATGATAAAATCTTAGCTGAGAGCTTAGGATTTAAAGGATTTTCTTTGTTTTCTTATAGGCTGGGAAATTTGGATCATAATGATAAAACTAAGTTTACTTATGCTCTAATAGGAAGAAAGGGCGAAGGGATAATAAAAAAATTGGGCGCTGACCATATAGGGAAGGGAGCTATTCTTGTCCCTATAGAAAATAGTATTATTTTTGTAGAATTTTTAGATAGTTGGAAATTAAAATATAAAAAGAAGGATGTACTTATATCTTCAATATGATATCAAAAAATGCTGTAAAAGAAATTGCAAAAAAGATAAGCTCAAAAAAAATAAGCAAGGACACATTTATTAAGATTGATAAGATGATAGAGGAAAGAGTCACTAAAATTATATCGGATGCTTCAAGGAAAGCAGATTTTGAAGGGCGGGTAGTAATTAAGGGAAGAGATATAGAAACGGAAAAGTAGACAGTTATGATGTTGACGCATTTCTTTAAGCATCTTGACATGCATAAGCGGGAATGATTATGTTAATGTTAATACTAATCCTGAATGTGCTAATTGATTTTTTATAACAGTCTTACAAATCCCATTTCCTTTGTTTTTGTATGGAGTTTTTTATCTGCAGTAACGAACTTTGCTCCAATTTCTTCTGCAAGAGTAACATAAAATGAATCATATATTGTAATATCTTTTGTTAGCGCTGTCTCAACAGATCTTTTTAATGTTGTTGAAAGCGGAGCCACTATATCTACTCCGCTGTTATAAATACTTTCTATAGCATTTTGAATGTCTTGTGATGTGAAATACGGGTTAAATCTTAACGCGTTCGCAATTTCATACAATATTAAATCTGGGATTATAATATATACTTCACCCATCAAAAACTGTTCACGTATTCTTATAGCTCTTTCTCTTCCTTCTTCCTGAGTAAACCACTTTATGATGTCAAGATGCTTGAAGAAAGGCATCTTGAACATCCAAAAGTCCAAGAGATAAACTTAAAGACTTTTTGATTACTGAAGCGTCTAGAACTAGTGTTGTTCTCTCCATTTCCTTATTTGATTAGCGCCATTCCATTCTTTGCTCTTTTTAGATAGAGTGTCTTGTATCTGAATTGCTTTTTTTATTGCTTCTTTTCTTTTTAGTCTTCCTTCTATAATTATCTCAAATCTCCTCTTTATGAGGTTTCTTTTAGTAAGGTCTTCAATGTCTTGTGTCATATTGTTAAACTATATTATTACAGTTCTTCTAATAATTCTTTTGTTGTGAATATCTTCACTTGAGATTGCTTTTTGAGAGCATTATCATAAGACCATATTCCGCAGTCTAATTTTAGAGCTAATGCAAGATAAGGAGCATCTTTTAGGTGATCTGGCAGTAATTTATTGGCTTCTGATATTTTATCTTGCCAGACCTCATTTTGGATTATTTTAATGAATATTTCTAGAACTTCTCTTGGGAAATTAAATTCTTCTTTTGTTATTCTTGCTTTTTCGCATATTTCTTTTTTATGTTTATCTATCTCTACTAGAATTTTTTCTGGAGCGAATAACTTTAAGTTATATTTAAGATTAGGGTTAATAATTATCTCTCTTACTAAAGAGTCTTTTCTGAAAAATGAGAATAATATATTTGCATCAACAACAAGTTGCATCTATAGTATGCCCTCTTCTTTTAGTCTTTTGTGCATAGATTCCTTGACTCGCTCTGACAATTCCTCCGCGTCTTTTTCAGTTAATGTTGAATTTTCTAATAACTTGTTTAAAGCGGAGAATATAACGCGCCTTTTTGCTATTTCTATTAACTCTTCTTTAGCAGCTTTTTCAAATATTTTAGCCCAAGCTATTTCTGGGTGTCTGGCTATTTCTTCTTTAAGATCATTTGATATTTCGATTTTCATTTCTGTCATATTTGTAGGATAGCGTTTAACTATTTAAGCTTTTTCTTGATTCTTTCCATAGACGTCAAGAACATGATTGTGGAAACTGATATTTATAAGGGCGTAAGGTTTATAATATAAATTCTATTGTAAATGCCATGTATAGGAGAAGGGGTGGGGGAAGAGAGTCATTTTTAACTGTAGTTGTTGTTTTTGTTAGTTTTGTTGTTATGATTGTTGTTGGGCAAATGGCTGTTGTATCAGCGACGAATGTTACCCTTAATCTTGTTAATAGTAGTTTTGCTGTTATTAATATTACGAATGCGACTAATCTCTATGGTTATGAAGTGAATTTACAATATACTTCAAGCGTTAGTGATCCTGCTAGCGGTAATTTTTTGGGAGATAGTAGCGTTACTTATGGAAATAAAACAAATTCTACTGTGATAAGTGTTTATGGTTCTAAACTTGATAATACAAAAGCTGGTGTTTCTGGAGAAGGAGGATTGTTTAATTTGACTTATGGAGGTTCTCTTAGTTTAATAGACGCATTGTTTGTATATAATGATTCAAGTGAGGAGAATGTTATCTTTTATGCTTTAGTAGTATGTGGTGCTTCTGGGCAAGCATGTTGCCCAAGCAATATATGTAATTCCGGACTTACTTGTACTGGAGGAACTTGTAGCACTGGAACTGGAGGAGGTTCTAGCAACGGGGGAGGCGGTGGCGGTTCTGGTGGAGGCGGCGGAGGCGTTAACACTACAGCTGGAAATGGTTCACAGCAGATAGTAATTAATTTCAATAGGTCGCCAAATATTTTGTTGATGTTAGGAAAAAATGAAAGTTGGATAATAAAACTTAAAAATGGGAAGGAGAGTACTGTAAATCTTATACTTACGCCTAAGGGAGATTTAGCTAAGGTTCTTTCTATACCTTCGTCTTTTATTAATTTATTACCAGGCGAGGAAAGAAAAGTTACACTTAACTTTAATGGTGTTAAAACAGGGTTATTCTTTGGAGATTTTATTGTTTCTGATGGTAGCAAGGAAATAGGAAAAATTCCTTTAAATGTAACTGTTTATGATAATAATTTTCCGTTCAATGTTTCTATTTATTTAACACCAAAGTATAGAAATATTGCTCCTGGCGAGAAAATTGTTGCTGAATTGGTATTTGATCATTTGCCTTATTATGTTAAAGAAGGAGTGGATGAGGTTTCTATTAATTATATTATTAAGGATTCTAATGGGGAAGTACATTTTGAAGATAATGAAACTTTATACTTGAGTAAGAGCACTACTCTGTCTAAAGGATTTGATACTACTAAATTAGCTGTCGGAAATTATTTAGTGATTGCTTATGTTAGGTATGGTGGTGAGTTGATAATATTGGAAGCTCCTTTTGTTGTGGCGGAAAAAGGATTTTCTTATAACTGGGCGTTAGGTATAGCAATTGTGGCTGTTATCGGGGTATTTGCTATTGTTTATTATATAAAGAGACTTAATAAGTTAAGAAAGGTAGAAGCTGTATCTAAGATTAGATTAAATAGAAATTTTTGAATTATAGTGATTAACTTTAATTTTCGGACTTCTTCAAAGTTAACCCCTATCTAGGAAATAACTTTCCTTTTCCGATTATTAATGTTATTTCCTATAATATTACACTCTTTTGTAGCCTTTGTTCCAAAGAAGTTTGGTATATCCTTGTTTGATGATTGGTTCGTTTGTTATGCCTAACTTATTTATTATTTTATCTATTTCTTTTCTTCCTTCTTTTATTTCAGATGGAGTTGCTAAATATTCTATTTCTAGATACCAACCTAGGTTTTTTACGTGATTTATTTCTATATGGAAGTTTTTCTTTATCTCGTACACTTCTGATATTTTCTCTTTATGAAGCCATTTTTTAAATCCAAATTCTTTTATTAAGTCAAGGAAATCTTTTATGTCTGGGATAATAAATTCATATTCTTTTTTTGCATGAGCACCATTGATATAGGATAGTTTTTGCTTGAAATTAACCTCGTATTGACCTTTTCTTTTTCTTATACGAAGGCTTTTTTTAGGATAGTGAGAGAGTTCTTCAAGTGTATAGTAGTCATCTATTTTTTTCTCTATTCCTATAAACTTCCCTAATCCGCTTGCTTTCTTCCGAAATTGTTGCGGACTAGAGATTTTTATTTTTATTTCTACCTCTATTTTCATTCTTCTTTTTAGAAATTTTTAAATTAGTAAATTAAAAAAATAAAATATCT